>CAIWXG010000131.1 GCA_903916555.1 uncultured Bacteroidota bacterium | reverse complement strand
CTCTTAGAACTTAGCTTCTTTTGTATCCCATGCACACATAAGGCGTACTTCATGTGTACTATCTTTCCATATATAAAAAGGAAATTGTTCTCTTAACGGCTCATACCAATTTCGGGGTATTATAGCAAAAACAGCATTAGCCTCAATAGGCTTTGTTATAATTATATTTGGATTACCTGCTAAGGTATCGCCTAATAATTTTGCCATATTATTGGAATGATTGGCTGTTTTTCTCCATAAATCATTTTGCAACATTATTTCAAATTGTGCCGCTATAAATCTAGTTTTAGAAGCTAACTGCATGATTTGTTTTTGTTGAAATGCAATTTTCTTAGATAATTCTTTATTAAAAACCACAACTGCCTCACCGTACATCATACCGGCTTTTGTGCCACCGAGCGATAATATATCTATACCTGCTAAGGTACTGATGTCTTTTAAACCACAATCTAATGCTGCTGCTGCATTAAAAAAACGGGAGCCATCTATATGTAAATAAAGTTCATTATCTTTTGCAAGATTTGCAATATCAATTATCTCATTGGGTGTATATATTGTACCATACTCTGTAGTTTGGGTAATAGATACCAAACCGGGTTGCGAATAATGTACGTCCCCTTTTCTTATTAGTCTTTCAGAAATAGTTGTAACATCCAGTTTGCCGTATTCATTTGCAGGTAAAGGAAAAAACCTACATCCGGTAAAAGTCTCGGGTGCAGAAGATTCATCATTATAAATATGAGAAGTATCGGCACACAGTACAGAATTATAAGACCTTGTGGCACTACTGATACTTAATATATTAGCACCTGTACCATTAAACACAAAATAAACATCTACATCGGCATCAAAAGTTTCTTTAAATAAATTTAGAGTTCGTTTAGTAATTTCATCACTACCATAAGATGGGGCATGATTTATATTGGCATTATGTAGCGCTTCCATAACTTCCGGTAATACTCCTGCATAATTATCGCTCGCAAAACTTTTCATAAATTTATTTTTGCATAAAATTAAACGTCTTTTTGTACTTTAGGCACTAAATTATTTAAAATTGAAAAGAGCCTGTATTTTTGTTAGTGTTCTTTTTCTATCTTTAAGTTTAAATGCACAGCATATTGTGCCATTAAGAAACCTGTGGGCTAAACCGCAAGTTCATATTTTGTTTAATAATTATACCCTGTCTTTTACAATACGAGATATAAACAGAGCATTACAATTACTTACAGAAGCCGGTGATTCTACTTTTGGTATTACGAGTAGATTAGATACAAATAAAAAATATACAATAGAGCTATTACCAGATATTAGAACATTGTATCATGACCAATTACAGGTAATGATGCAAAATGCAGTAGCTACCTATTTGCTTACCGCAAAACGTGCATTGATTACGAATCCAAAACAGAAAACAATTTCTACTATTGAATTAGAAATAATAACACCTGAAACAGGAGAAAATTATATCTACCTTAATGTTTATGACCCAAAAACAAAAGCTAAAATATTTACCGGTAAAATGCCTATCAATTTATACGATATGGACATTGGCATTGATTATTGGTAAAAAGAATTTTATATTATTTTAGTAACTATTCAGTCTTGCAAAATAAAAAGTTACTATTCCCTATCTAAAATCCCGACGGGATGATATTATTATAGAAATGTCATTTTCAATAACACAAAACCCAGAATGGGTGATATTATTTTACAATGTATGAGCAAATAATATAACTTTCAGGATTTTGAAAAGGAAATAGTTACTTTATATCGTGTAAGCTTGAATAGTTACAATTAATGATGATATAAAAAAAGCCAAAGAATTTATAGAATCGCAAGAATTTAATTTTAAAAATTTAAACATTTTTTATAAGCGTGTAAAGGTAAAAGTTGCAGTTTTTATTGAAAAACGTAGTCAAGCTATAATAAAGGAACTTTATCATTTTGATATTGAACGGAATGAAAGTATATGTAAATTGCATATAGAAAAAATAGATAAAGAAACTTTCAAAAACTTTGTAACCATTTTCAACAGAAAAATCAATGAAAAATCAATTGCAGAAGCAAAAATAGATAGTTTACAATTAGTAATAATCGCTTTAAATAATATTAAAGAAAAATAGCGACCTATAATTGCCCGAAATGTCCAATAAAAAATTACAAAATTATAGTTCGGCGAATTCTCCTTTCTACACAATCTTCAGCATCCATAAGAATTGTTATAATAGATATATTACTGAAAACTATCCATTTTTCTACTCCCGTTGTTCAAGATGCTCCGCAGGGCATCTTGAACTCCAAATAATACTTCATTTCTGTCTATTTCAGGTTAAGACATATTCTAAAACCAAAAAAGTGTGCAACCCATGCACACTTTTTTGTTAAATAATTTATATGTTCGCAACTATCCACTTGTATATAAAAGTAGTTTTGATGCAATAGTAGTTTCATTTTGCCGACAAGCAAATTGATAAATTAAAAATAACCGGCACCTCTATGCCCACCGGGACGTGCCCAACGACGATGCCAATGCTTTTTATATCTGTAAAACTTATGTCTTTTTAGAAAATAATCCGGTCCACAGCTACTCATGCCTATAGCAAGGAGCAACATAAAAGCTATTATTTTTGTTATGTTATTTTTCATAGACTTAAATGGAAAATAATTTTCCCTTAAATTTTCGGCTAATATCTATAATTTTTTTCTCTTTTTCATATATATCGTAAGGTTTTTAATCAATTTTTATTTTTTGTATTCACTGCCTTACTATTTATTTAAAAATAATAGAAAATAATAAATAAATAAAATACGCAAATTTAAACAATTTACAACAATTATTATTTATAATATATTGATTATTAACTATTAAAGTTCTTTTCTTAATCTCGCTACAGGTACATTTAATTGTTCGCGGTATTTTGCCACCGTACGCCTTGCTATATTGTATCCTTTTTCTTGCAGCATAATTGTAAGTTCCTCATCAGATAGTGGCTTGCGTTTATTTTCTGCAACAATAATTTCATTAAGTATCATTTTTACTTCTCTTGTAGATACCTCTTCGCCACTGTCGGTATGCAACGATTCTGAAAAGAAATATTTTAGTTTATATGTTCCAAATTCTGTTTGCACAAATTTACTATTAGCTACCCGCGACACTGTAGAAATATCTAAACTTGTTAAGGTTGCAATATCTTTCAATATCATAGGCTTTAGGTTTGTTTCATCACCACTTATAAAAAACTCTTTTTGGAAATCGAGTATTGCCTGCATGGTGTGCAATAAAGTATGTTGTCTTTGTTTTATTGCATCAATAAACCACTTTGCTGAATCTAATTTTTGTTTTATAAATAGTACTGCTTCTTTTTGACTTTTGTTCTTTTTTTCGCTTCTGTCGTAAGCACGCATCATTTCTCTGTAGCCATCGGAAATGCGTAATTCAGGAGCATTTTTAGAATTTAAAGATAACTCGGGTATGCCATTATTATTATGTACAAAGAAATCGGGTATTATGTAATTCTCTGCTTTATTGTCTATTGCAAAAGAAGAACCCGGTTTCGGATTTAATTTTATAATTATATTAATTACATTTTTAAAATCATCTTCATTAATGTTTAAATGCTTCTGAATTTTATCGTAATGTTTTTTAATAAACTCATTAAAATATTTATCAAGTATCTCTGTTGCATTTCTTACATGCACTGTATCGTGCATTCTTTTTAATTGTAGCAATAAACACTCTTGCAGCGTCCAAACACAAATTCCGGCAGGGTCAAAAAGTTGAATTTTGTGTATGAACGAACTTATTTCCTCCGGGCTTGTGTCTATTCCCTGTCCAAAGGCAAGGTCATCTACAATAGAATTTATTTCTCTACGCAAATAGCCTTCATCGTCTAAACTGCCTATTATTTGTTCGGCAATCTTATGGCTTCTATCATCTAATTCCAGCATGCCCAGCTGGTCTAGCAAGTAATCGTGAAAACTTGTTTCTACACGTGCCGGTGTTACATGTTTATCATTATCGTTATTGCCAAAATAATCATCACCATAATCGTAGCCACCGCCATCATTGTCTTCTTGTTTCAAAAAATCGTCTAAATCAATTTTCTCGGCAGTATCGTTACTTAATTCAATTTCATCAATACCATCATCTTCACCATCTTTATTTTCAGTGTCTGTTATGTCATAATTATCTAATTCACTGTTATTTTCTACTTCAAATTCTAATGCCGGGTTATCTTCCAATTCTTCTTTAATGCGTTCTTCCAGATTGGCAGTAGGTATTTGCAACAACTTCATTAACTGAATTTGCTGTGGCGATAATTTCTGTAATAATTTCTGCTGATGTGATTGTCTAAGCATACATAACCCTGTGTAGTGCAAAATTATAATTTAACACCATAATACCAATATAAAGATGTTAAACTACTAAGATTGCTTTTTATGATTGAAAATAAATTATTAAAATAATGTAATGAGATTGGTCTCTGTTTTTATTCGGGAGGAAATGGAGAAATCTGTTCGGAATTAAGTTATTATAACTCTCACATTAGACAGATTTCTTTATTGCGGCACTGAAAAAGACTTTCCATTGCGAATTGACGACTCTTGTTTGAGCTAATTATGGTTATAAATTCAGAAAAACAAAAATATTCATATTTTAACATGATTTTAGTGTTTTTTTGGTAAATCTAAAAACTAGTATATTTAAAATACAGGTATCAATATTGTTTAATAATTACTTTAACAATAAAAATTATAGTAATAAATAGTAAATGGTTGCAATTACATTCATTTTGCTAAATTTGCAAATTTAACCTCAATATTTAAAACTCATGTGGCATAAAGCGGCCGCGTTTATTATAAAGTTTCGTATTATTTTACTTGTAGTTTTATTATCTGCTACGAGTGTTATGTTCTATTTTGCTACAAAAGTAAAATTGAGTTACGATTTTACGAGTGCAGTACCTACCGATAACCCTAAATATATTGAATACCAAAATTTTAAAAAACAATTTGGCGAAGACGGCAATCTTATGGTTATAGGCGTTAAAACCAAAGATTTTTTTAATTCAACTTTTTTTAATGATTATGCTATATTAGCAGATACCATATCGAAAATTGAAAATATAGAAAATGTATTAAGTATTCCGGGTGCAATTACGTTCTTTAAAGACACAGTAACCCAGAAATTAAAAGTAATACACTTAGCCGGTAAACCTCCTATTGCCAATGTAGATAGTATAAAAAACGCTTTTTATAATTTGCCGTTTTATAAAGGTGTTTTATATAACCCTGCTACAAACGCTTACATAATGGCAGTCAGAATTAATAAAGAAGTACTAAATTCTAAATACAGGGCTAATGTAATAAATAAAGTATTGGATGCTTGTGATGCATTTGGCAAGAAAAATAATATTGAAATGCATTATTCCGGCTTGCCACTTATAAGAACTGTAATGGCAACACGCGTACAGTCTGAAATGAGATTTTTCTTAATTTTATCTTTTATACTTACTGCTGTTATCTTAGCCATATTTTTCAGGTCAGTATCGGCAGTAATATCTTCTATGTTGGTAGTAGGCATAGGTGTAATATGGTCTATTGGCACAATTGCTCTTTTAGATTATAAAATTACCTTACTTACAGCATTAATACCCCCTTTAATAGTTGTAATAGGAATACCCAATTGTGTGTATCTATTAAATAAATATCATTCTGAATATCAAAAAAGTGGTAATAAAATTAAGTCTTTATTGCGTACGGTTGATAGGATGGGTATTGTAACCTTATTTACCAATCTTACTGCTGCAATAGGTTTTGGAGTATTCTATTTTACAAAAAGTACCTTATTAAAAGAATTTGGTTTAGTAGCAGGCATAAATATAATGGCTATATTCTTTATTTCAATAATATTTATACCGGCATTTTTTACTTTTTTACCAGCCCCTAAAGGCAAACATACTAAATATTTAGATAGAAAATGGATACACACACTACTTACTAAAATTACCAATTGGGTATTTAGTCATAGAATATGGATATATGGTTTTACTGCACTTATATGTATATTTTCTATTGTTGGTTTAACTCGCTTAACTAATGAAACACATATAGTAGATGATTTACCAAAATCGGATAAAGTTTCGGTTGACCTTAAATTTTTTGAAGAAAACTTTAATGGCGTTATGCCATTGGAAATAGTAATTGAAACTAAAAGAGAGAATGGTAAGAAAGGCAGAAATGGTATGTTAACATTACCTGTATTGGCAAAAATAGACCAAGTAACCCAATATCTGCAAACGTTTCACGAAATAGGACATCCTTTAGCGATTACTGAGGGTATTAAATTTGCTAATCAGGCTTATTTTGGTGGCGATAGTGCCAATTATGAGGTGCCGGGTGATATGATGCAGGCAGCGTTTGTAATGCCCTATTTACAGACAAACAAAAGTGATGGGAAAAATATGTTTACAAAACTACTTAATTCTTTTATAGACAGTAATAAAGAAAAAGCACGTATTAGTGTAAACATGGCAGATATAGGTTCTATACAATTGCCTAAATTATTAGATTCCATACAGCCAAATGTGTGCAAAATATTTGATACGTCTAAATATAATGTAACTTTTACAGGTACAAGCATTACTTTTTTGGAAGGGAGCAAATTTATTGTAAACAGTTTAAGGGATAGTATTATACTCGCCTTCTTAATTATATTCGGTTGTATGATTGCCGTTTTTCATTCGTTTAGAATATTATTAATATCAATAATTGTTAATATTGTACCTTTATTGATAACTGCCGGTCTTATGGGCTGGATGGGAATACGTATAAAGCCATCTACAGTTTTAGTATTTAGTGTTGCATTAGGAATAACAATAGATGTTACTATACGGTTTTTGGTTAATTTTAAGCAAGAGCTTAAACAACATGATGACAGTATTGCAGACACAGTACACAGAACCATACACGATACCGGTTTAAGTATTATTTACACATCACTTATTTTAGTAGCCGGTTTTGGGGTGTTTTGTTTATCTCATTTCGATGGTACAAAATCTTTAGGCTATTTAACATCTATGACTTTACTTTTGGCAATGGTTACCAATCTAATACTTTTGCCTGCATTGCTGTTATGGATGGACAAAGTATTAGAAAAGAAGAACAAAGCGGCAGATTTTCTACTTGAAGGTGATATTATTGAAATTGAAAGTTGATATTTTCTATAAATGTAACGGTGAGAACACTATCTGTTGAAACAAAATACTTATCTTATTGCTAAGCTATTTTTGGTAATAAATGCAGTTTCATATTATATATGTTATAAATCTTTAGCATGTTTTTTGCTACAATTTTATTCCATAGAATTGTTTTAATTTTTTAATTTGCTCCGTATGAAAAGGTTCATTATAATACTATTGTGTGCAACACTTGCTTTTGTTGCTTGTAAAAAAAGCAGTAGCACCACTTACATGAATACCGCTACTATAAAAGGGCCTAATTATACTATGCCTGCTTGTGGTGCTGCCTATTTAATAACTATACACGGTGTTACCGACTCAGGAGCACAATTTAATACATTACCTTCCGGTAGCGGTATAGACCTTACTACTGCAACGTTCCCAATAAATATAAGGCTAAATTGGCATCATAATACCGGTAACTTTTGCGACACAGCAGTAAATATTATTAGTATAGATGCAATGGCGAATGGATATTAATATAAAATTTATTGTAGTTGTATATATTTATTAGGCTTCAATATATATAAATTAAGCACCAACGACATTAAAAGAAACATGGCTACCAATTGATGTATTTCTGCCAAAGTTTCAAAAATTCCGAACTTACCTTTTTGTATATATACAGAATTTAATACAGAATAAATTCCTAATATTATTTGGATTATAACCAAAACCAGAGTTACCAAAACAGAATTCTTAAAGATTTTGTTGCCATTGTTTTTTAAAGATTTTGTTGCTTTTATATACCATATTATAATTAAAATTAAGAGCAAATAGGCTAATCCTCTATGTATAAACTGTATATTTAAACATAATGCAGGTATATCGGCATCATGTATCCAGTTACTACTTATTAGGGTCTTAGGGAAATATTCGTTGCCTATTTTTGGCCATGTAGGTGCTACTATTGCAGCTTTAAGTCCGGCCATGAAGGCTCCATACGTTAATTGGAAAAATAATATTATAGTTATTACTACAGTAAAGCTAAACAAATTAGTATTCTTTACTTTCTTTTCTGCCGGAATTAATAATACGAATGCAAACCAAAGAGTGTAACAAGCTAATATCATAGCAGATACAAAATGGACAGATAATGCAATATAATGTACATGTATATCTTCTGAGTTTAAACCGGTTTTTACCATTAGCCAACCAATAAAACCCTGAAACCCACCAAGTATAAAAAGAATGATAAATGGTTTAATCATTTTTTTATCGAAATAATTTTTAATTAAAAAATATACGAAACCAATAATAAACACAAAACCAAGCATTCTGGCACATAAGCGGTGTAGCCATTCCCAAAAGAATATAGATTTAAAATCGGAAAGATTAAAATCGTTGTTAAGAATTTTATATTGCCCAATTTGTTTGTAGCCATTAAAAGCTTTTTCCCAATCGGTTTGTGTTAAAGGTGGAAGTATTCCATTTATTGGCTCCCATTTGGTAATGGATAGCCCCGAACCGGTAAGACGGGTTACCCCACCTAATACTGTTTGAAGAATTATTAGTGCTACTCCTGTTATTAACCACAAAGCAACAGCTTTGTTTTTTTTATTTTTAAGAAAGTCTATAATATTTATATTTATTTCTTCTTGCATGTAAATTGAAATTACTTTTCTATGCAAAATTAATTTACTTAATTTTAGTTATGCATTTTTTGTTATAATTAAAATTTGATAATTTTTGTACAGTGCAATTATGTCTATTTACTTAATAATATTTTATTTTGTTTTACTTTATATTCCCTTATATAATCTTCAATTACGAATTAAAAATTCTACATATTTAATGATTTATGCGAGAATTGTGTGGAATTTTTTCCACATAATTTAAAAGCATAAAAACATTATTTTCAATCAGATACAAATTACATAATATTATTTAAATGCTTTAAAAAATATGTATTTTTGTTTTTGCTTAAATATATTGATAGTAAAGCCTTTTGGTTACTTTTTAAAAATATGTAATATTGTAAATTACAAACAACCTATACTATTTTTGTTATTTAATAATAGTGGTCTGATAATTGCACTATACCAATAAAGCAATAGAATTTAATTCAAAACAAATATAAATTTATATTTTATGAGAAAAGCAGATATCGTAGGTTGCATAGCAGAAAAAACAGGAATACCTAAAGTAGATATATTGGTAACCTTAGAAACTTTTTTTAAAGAAGTGAAAGTTTCTTTAGAAGAAGGAGAGCCGGTTTATGTAAGAGGTTTTGGCAGCTTCATTTTAAAGAAACGTGCCGCAAAAGTCGGTCGTAATATTAAGAAAAATGTTGCTGTTAATATTCCCGAACATTTTATTCCTGCATTTAAACCGGCAAAAGAGTTTTTACACTCGGTAAAAGATTCTAAGCATGAATTTTTTGAAATGGAAGAATTGGAATTAGTGCCTGCATTATAATTTATATCCTTTTAAAAAGCTCTAATCATTACAAGTTAAACGGTAATGATTAGAGTTTTTTTTAATGTTTTTCTAATTTTATTATATAGCTGATAATTATGCTATCTCCTGCTTTTTATCTAACCATTCTTTTTTCTCTATTTTATAAGATATAAATAGACCAATACCTCCGCCAATTGCTATTAAAGCAAAATAGAGCGCAACATACTCATCATCACTTCCGGAAGAGCTGAAGCTAATTTCTGTATTTCTTTTCTTTTTGTTTACAGATGTATCTTTCGTAACTATTTCATCAATAGCATCTTTATCGTCATCACTTATTTTCTCATTTACTATAATTGTTTTTTCTCCATTATTTTTACTGTTACTATTACTATTGCTATCATTTTTTATATCAATAGTATGACCTGTATTTTTTGAAATCACTTTTTGTTCTATACTATTTTTGTGGTTTGGTAAAATAGCATTGTCAATAATAAATGCAAACAATAAACCCAAACCAGAACCGATAAGCAATAAACCCCATTTGAGATTGAGAAACGGTTTGGGACTTATTTTGTTTTGTTTCGGGTTAATACCTTTTTCTATTAAGGCTAAATTTTCTCTGCTTTTAAGGTACACAATACCAAATATCATGGCAAACATACCGGTGATAACTACCATTGGAACAATTGATTCGATCATAAATTTTGTTTTTTGTTTTTTGTAATAATTTTAAATGTTACAAATACTAAGACTACCTGTTTTTAAATCAGGTTACACTTTTTAAAAAAAATGTTCTAAATTTTTGGATATTATGTTTTGTTTGCGCACAAGTATCTTACTTTTTTTATAATTTAACCTAAACACTACAATAACTATATAGTACAATTGGTAACTTTGCGAACTTATGTTAATCTCATTACAAAATATTTCATTCTTTTTTGGTGCAAGACCTATTTTAGAAGAAGCTAATTGGCAAATAGGTACCGGCGAACGTATAGGATTAGTTGGCAGCAATGGTGCAGGCAAATCTACTTTGTTACGCTTAATGACAGGTGCTTATTCCATAGATGCCGGCGTAATAAATAAACCTAAAGATGTTTCTCTTGGTTTTTTTAATCAAGACTTATTAAGCTTTTCTACTAATGAATCTATTCTTAAAGTAGGTATGCAGGCATTTGAAAAAGCACATGCCGTAGAAAAAGTAATGGAACGTATAATTAATGATTTAGAATCGAAACCCGATGATGAAAAATTATTAGACGATTACAGTCATGCACTTCACGATTTTGAACAGGCAGGAGGGTATGAAATGGAACATAGGTCTGCAGAGGTATTAGAAGGGCTTGGGTTTTCGACAGCAGACTTGCAACGCCCTTACGACCAGTTTAGTGGTGGTTGGCGTATGCGGGTATTGCTTGCTAAAATGATGCTGCAACAACCCGAATTATTATTATTAGATGAGCCTACCAACCACCTTGATTTGCCGTCGATAGAATGGCTGGAGCGTTATTTGATAGGTTATCCGGGCAGTGTAGTTATTGTATCGCACGACAGGTATTTCTTAGACCGTATGGTTACAAAAATTGTAGAAGTATGGCAAAGAGACCTACACCAATACAGTGGTAATTATACCTTCTTTCAGAAAGAAAAAGCAGAAAGAATGACCTTACAACAAAGGGCATTCGAGAACCAACAAGATTATATAAAACAACAGGAACGGTTTATAGAACGTTTTAGAGCTAAAGCTACAAAAGCAGCCGCTGCACAGAGTGCCATAAAAAGATTAGATAAATTAGATGTAATAGAAGCACCGGACACAACAATGCCGGTAATGAATATTAATTTTGATATAGCAACACAGCCCGGTAAAATTATTTGTACTCTTAAAGATATTTCAAAAAGTTATGGGCAATTAAAGATTCTTAACCATACGAGTGCAGAAATTAATCGTGGCGATAAAATTGCTTTAATAGGTGCTAATGGTAAAGGTAAATCGACACTTTTACGCATTATTGCCGGTGTGGAAACCTGCGATGGTGAGCGTAAATGGGGCCATAATGTTGAAGAATGTTTTTATGCACAACATCAGTTAGAATCTTTAAATGTTGAACATGAAATATTAGAAGAAATGAAACTGTGTGGAAGTGGTAAAAATGAATTGGAACTGAGACAATTGCTTGGTTGCTTTTTATTTAGTGGCGATGATGTATTTAAAAAAATAAAAGTGCTTTCGGGTGGCGAAAAAGCAAGAGTAGCACTCGCAAAAACAATTGCAGCAAAAGGTAATTTCTTAATGCTGGATGAGCCTACCAACCACTTAGATATGCAATCGGTTGAAATGCTTATAGATGCATTAAACAAATACAAAGGCACACTTATACTTGTATCTCACGATAGATATTTTATAAGCAAAACAGCTAATAAAATATGGAATATAGAAGATGGCGAAATAAAAGAATTTACCGGTTCTTATGAAGAATGGAATGTATGGCAACAAGATAAATTAAAAAGAGAGCAACAATTAGCAGTTACAGCGCAAAAACAACCATTAGTTACACAGGTTAAAAAAGAAGAAAAACAAGCCCCAAAACAAAATATAAATAATGAACAATTAAATACCTATCGCAAAGAAATTTTAAAACAACAGAAGTTATTAAATAAATTGGAAGAAGATTTAAGAAAACTTAATTCTGAAACTACTGCTTTTGAAACAAAATTAGCTGACCCTGCATTTTATTCTAATAAACAAGAATATATAAAATTTGATGAGCAGTACAGACAGCACAAATTAAAAAAAGAGCAAGTGAGTAAAGAATACGACAAAGCATTTGAACTTATTATGGAACTTGAAGAAAAAATAGGATAAAATTAGTATTGTTATATTAAAGCATTTTTTATGGTAAGGAATTTCATTGTTATTTTTTTAACTATATGCTTAATAATTGTCGGGGCATGGTTTTTAATCAGGCTCATTAATTTTTTAGCATTTATTATATTAATTATTCTCGCAATTTTTGGATTAATATTTATAATAAATTTATTGAGAAAGTTTTAGATGTAGCCCAATT
>CAIWXG010000130.1 GCA_903916555.1 uncultured Bacteroidota bacterium | reverse complement strand
GCAAACACAGAACTCAATAATGCATTATTAGATAAAGATACTTACTTACTTACCTTAAATATAGTGGCACAATATTTAGATTGGCAAAAAAAATACAACTTATTGCATATTGAAATAAACAATTTATCAAGAGCTAAATTAATCTATACATCAATAAGGGCTCATGTTTTAAGTGGTTTAAAAGCGGGTGTAGATACAAGTACGGCAAAAGCTGCCTACTCGGGTGCAAGATTATCCTACTTAAAAGCTTTAGATGATTATAATACAGCTAAAATTAGTTTATTTAGTTACACAAGCATAAAAAATGACCTGCTTCTGCCCGATACAATTTCCATAAATAAACTACTACTAAATGAATTAGCACTTATTAATCAAAAAGATAGTATTTCATCTTTTCATCCATTACTAAATGTTTATCAAAAAAAAGTAGAAATGGAATTAGCATATAATAAAGTACTATCAAAAAAATATCTTCCACATTTTGACTTTACAGGTGCCGCATTCATACGTGGTACAGGTATAAGCCCAACCGGTAACTATTCTACCGATATGAATATGCCTTACAGTAGATATAATTATCTAATGGGACTTACTATCAGTTATAATATTTTTGACTTAAAACATCGCAATGACCAACTCTTAGAAGGTAAATATGAGGTTGATGCCTTGCAAGAAGAACTCAAAACACAAACTATAAGTTTAAATACAATGTTGCAACAAACAGCATCTTCTTATAATATTACATTAGAAAAATTAACGGAAATACCCATACAACAACAAGCAGCTACAGATGCATATAATCAACAATTAGCTTTGTACCGTTCCGGTTTAAATACTATTATAGACATTACCAATGCCCAATATATATTAATGCAAGCAGAAACGAACTATGCAATTGCACAAAACGAATTAATTATGTTACTTTTTATTCGTGCAGGTTTAAATGGACAATCTGATAACTTCTTACAAAAATTTAAACAATAGCACTATGAGTTTAATATCCATATCTTTAAAAAAGCCAATTACAGTACTCGTTATCGTTTCATCAGTTTTTATTAGCTCTATATTAGCAGTAAGAACCATACCAATTGATATTTTTCCTAAATTAAACCTTCCGGTAATTTATGTTATAGAACCTTATAATGGTATGACACCGCAACAAATGGAAGGTTTCTTTTCTACCCGCCTCCAAGACCAGTTTCTATACATTAATGGTATTAAAAATGTGAGTAGCAAGAATCTGCAAGGAATAAGTATATTAAAACTTACATTTTTTGAAAGTACCAATATGGCAGAAGCAACTGCACAAGTTGCACTTCAATTAAACAGAGCCATGCAATTCTTTCCTCCGGGTGCATTACCACCACAAGTTATTCGGTTCGATGCTTCATCCTTACCGGTTGGGTCGCTTGTATTTACAAGTGCTGAAAAAAAGCTGGAAGAAATAAGTGATTTAGCTGCAACTAGAATCCGACCTATGTTTTCTTCCATACCGGGTATTGCCACACCGCAACCTATTGGCTCTAACCAAAGAACAATTGTTTTAAATATAGACCCCGAAAAACTACGCAGTTTTAATTTAACTGCCGATGAAGTAGTTGCGGCTATAGCAGGTAATAATATTATAACCCCTTCCGGAAATATTCGTATGGGCAATACTATGTACATTACAACTACAAATGCATTGGAATCTAATGTTGAGTCGTTTGGAAATATTCCCATAAAAACAGAAAATATAAATACTATTTTTCTACGTGATGTTGGTAATGTGCAAGACGCTGCAGATGTAACAACAGGCTATGCCCTCATAAACGGGAAACGTTCCATTTATATGCCGGTGGTAAAAACACCTGACGCTTCAACTTGGGAAGTTGTTCAAGAACTAAAATCACGCATACCCGAAATGCAAAACCTTTTACCCGACGATGTACATATTTCTTATGTGTTCGACCAATCGGTTTTTGTAATAAACTCTGTAAAAAGTTTGATAAGCGAAGGTATTTTGGGTGCTATTCTTACCGGATTAATGGTATTACTTTTTCTAAGAGATTGGCGTAGTTGTTTAATTGTTGTTATTTCAATTCCATTGTCGGTATTAAGTGCTGTTTTATGCTTAAAACTCTTTGGGCAAACAATAAATATAATGACCCTAAGCGGCCTTGCATTGGCAATTGGTATATTAGTAGATGAATCTACAGTAACGATAGAAAATATACATCAGCACCTGGAAATGGGTAAAAATAAAAAACAAGCAATATTTGATGCCTGTGAAGAAATTTCTTTTCCTAAATTATTGATTCTACTCTGCATTTTGGCTGTTTTTGCACCATCATTTATTATGCTGGGAGTACCTAAAGCCCTTTTTCTACCACTGTCACTTTCCATTGGGTTTGCAATGATTGCTTCGTTCCTGCTTTCACAAAGTTTATTACCCGTAATTGCCAACTGGATATTAAAAGAAGAAATGTATAAATATAAACACGGGCAACAACATGCCCATACCGGTTTGGCTTTAGATAAAGAAGAAATGGATGAAATAAAAGAACATGATGAGAAAGAAAAAACAGAGCCTCAAAAAAATGATTTCTTTGAAAAAATAAAAATAGCATTCTCAAATTCTCTGGAAAGAAGTATAAAACATAAAAAAAGAAATGTACTCATCTATTTATTCGGTGCAGTAGCCTTAATAGGAATTCTATTTATAGTAATTGGCAAAGATATTTTACCCAAAACAAATAACGGACAATATCAATTAAAACTCCGCCTACCCGATGGTACAAGATTAGAACGTTGCGAAACAATGGTATTAGAT
>CAIWXG010000129.1 GCA_903916555.1 uncultured Bacteroidota bacterium | reverse complement strand
TGTCTGTTTGCAAAGTAGCACCGTTTTCATATCTATAATTTACTAAATAAGGTTTATTCCCGTTTTTATATTTGTAAGTAGTTTTATAAAATGGTGTACAATTTAAGTATTCTGTTTTGCTAAATAAACGTCCTAATGTATCATAGTTATACAAGTATAGAATATCACATTTAGAGCCGTCATTACTGCATTTTAGTTGGCTTATGTTTTTTATTTTATGAGATTTAATGTAACCATCAGACTCAAAATTACTTTGACCCGCAACATGAATTACATTAAAGAAAACCAACAATAAGCTTAATAGTAAGAATTTCATTTGTTGATATAATAAAAAATGAATGTTTATTTGTTTTATAAAAATAAACATTCATCGTCTTGTATAAAAAATATTGTAAAATTAGTCTTTACTGCCTGCTCCTTTAAATTGGTGATGCACTTCTCTAAACAAAACATTAAATGTAGTAAGAGAACCATAGATAGCAGTTATATATTGTTGCAAATCAACCTTTTCGTCATCGGTCATTACTTTATTTGCATTTATTTTTTGTTCCATTACCCTAAGCCGGTCTCGAATCATTACTATTTTATGGAAGAAGGTATCTATAGGCACTTCTTTTGTTGCCATAGTTGGGTCGCCGGGCTTTAGAATCATCATTCCTCTTTTCCATTTTTGCCCTATTGGTACCATTTGCATATCATTTAAACGTTGGTCTAAAATATTATGCATAGCTTGTTCAATATCTGCAATAGTAATTGTTTCGTTGGTAGTTGTTGCTTCAACTTCTTCCAATGTTTTTATATCGGCATAATCTTTACTTATGCTTTTGGTTCCTTGTTGCGATTTAAACCAAATAATATAAAATTCTGCTGCAATATCTACAATAACACCTTTGCCAAAATGTTGGTGGTCAACTCTTGAACCTATACCTAATGTTTTTTTATCCATGTATTTTCTTTTACTGCCAAAAGTAAAAAATAATAAAGAAATAAACTATTTAATTGATTTCAAACCATTGTTATCCAGTTTTTTTTCCATCAGCATAGATAGACTTAATGTTGCTGCGAAAATAACCAAAAGGGAAACAGGTAAAAAATAACGGGTATTTGCAATTGGCCCGGCTGCCATAGCAAAATAAAAAACAAATATAAATAAAAATAATCGTAATAATAAATTGATATTTTTATTAAAGAAAAAGTAAACCATAGCTATCGTTCTTATAAAATTAAATAATAATGCAATAAATACAGGTATAATACTTAAATTGGTTTGAAAGTATCTAAAAATGCCACTCCAATCTTTAGTTTTTATTAAATAATAAAAACCGGCTTGTTTTTTACTGTATAGTTGGCTATAAGTAAGTTTACCGGTAAATAAATCTATTTCCGCCTTACCCGGTTCAAAAAATATTCTAAAACTATTTTTAATATGGAAGAATGAATAAGATAAAAAATTTTCTTTTAATAATTGTATTCCTCTATTATTTGCATAATCATATCTATCTCTATATAGTGGTATTGAGGCAATAATTGTTCTTTCTTTCAACAGGAATCTATTGGCACTATCAGCACCATAATTATTACTTATAAATGGATAATAATAATAGATTGCGTTAAATGCTTGATTACTTGAAAAATGAAATTTTTGTGTTCTAGTGTAATTCCAGTAATTATAAAACAAAACTGCAATTAATGGAATTAATGCAATAACTACTATTCTTTGTAATTTTATTTTGCTATAAACCGCATATACTATAAGAATTACAATATGAAACAATACAAAAGGATATAATACAGGCTTTACCATAAAACCGGCAATGAGTGCTAAACCCATTTTTATAGCATATTTGGGATGTTTAACTTGTATTAATGAAATAAAATTACCAAAGTAAAACAAAGTAAAAGTTTGTAATAAAATATCGGGGGTAATTGTATTTGCATTAATAAACTGTGCCGGATAGCTAATTATTAAAAGTAACAGTAACCAATCGTATTGCTTATTGAAATTAAATTTCAATATTATTTTCCTGCAATAAAATATATTATAGATTGACAGAACATTTTGTAGAATAATAATGAACCAATTATTTATTTTAAATACATAAACAATAGATAAAAACAAGGGGTATAGTGGCTGTCTCTGGGTCATTAATTCCGGTTCTATAGGCATTGCCGGATTACCACTATAGAAAAAGAAAAGATTTTTAATATTGAGTGCCTCATAAATATACTCGGATGAATCGCCCATGTATATTTTTTTAAAATAGCATGCTAATAATAAAAAAAGCAGATGGGTAAAAATTATTATTCCTAAAAATAAATTATCTCTTTTATCTAAAACTATTTTATTTGTCATTCTATTATTTTAAGAAATACTTTGTTTTAGCTATCCATTAATTAGTATTTGCTTTTAGCATTCTCAAGTTGCCATGCATATCTTTTTTTAGTTCTACATCTACATAACCCCATTCTTCAAATAATATTTTACATGCACCTGCATTTTCTGATTCCAATTCGCAATAGATGCTTGCATTTGTATTTAAATGAGATTTACCAAATTGTGCTAATGCTATATAAAATAGCAAAGAATTTTCAGTAGGTACAAATAATGCTATCTCAGGTTCGAAATCTTTTACATTTATATGTAAATCCGCTTTTTTATTTAAAGGAATATAGGGTGGATTAGATACAAGAATATCAAAATTACCCAATTTGCCCCATTCATTTTTATCTAAAAAATCCATTTGAAATAGTTGTACTGTAGCTCCCAAGTTTTTAGTATTTTCTTTTGCTACAAACAAAGCTTGCTCGCTAATATCGCACGACAACACTTGAGCATTAGGTAATTTTAATTGCAAAGAGCATGAAATACAAGCTGTACCGGTACCAACATCTAAAATAGTTGTATTTTGTTTATTGCCTTTGTAATCATCTATTATCCATTGCACTAACTCCTCTGTTTCTGGTCTTGGAATAAGTACATCCGAATTTACCGTAAAGTAATAACTATAAAACCATGCTTTACCTATAATATATTGCAAAGGTGTACCCAAACTTAATTGAATTTTACAATTATCAAAAAGCAATAACTCACTTTCAGTTAACCCATTTTCTTTTTCAATGAGTCGTTGAATTTTATTTTTACTTGTAATATATTCCAGAATATCATGCGAAATAGCAACACATTCCCTTTCATCATATAAATTTCGAAGATAATCTTTCAATTCATAAAATGCAGATTGGTAAGTAAGCATGATGTAAAGATAAATTGAAATAGGCTATTAAGAAGTAATAATTATTACCCGCTAAATTTCATAATTTCACACCGAAATGATTGATGAGCTATATATGCTTAGGTGTCTGGAACTTGCCCAGAAAGCAAAGGGATTTACAGCCCCTAACCCAATGGTGGGTGCTATTTTAGTATATAGTAATAGAATTGTTGGTGAGGGTTGGCATCAACAGTATGGCGAAGCACATGCTGAAATTAATTGTTTGAATAACGTACTTCCTGAAGATAGGCATTTAATATCAGAAAGTACCATGTATGTAAATCTTGAACCCTGTGCACATAATGGCAACACTCCACCCTGTTCGGTAAGATTAGTAGAAGAAAAAGTAAAAAAAGTAGTAATATGTAATAAAGACCCATTTGAAAAAGTTAACGGTAAAGGAATTCAGAATTTAATAAATAATAATATTGAAATTAAAACTGATTTATTATCCAATGCCGGGTTATGGCTTAATAGACGATTCCTTTGTTTTCATCAGCTTCACAGACCTTATATTATTTTAAAATGGGCACAAACATTAGATAGTTTTATTGGGCAAAGTAATAAACAAATTCAAATAAGTAATATGGTTTGTAAACAATTAATGCATAAATGGCGAACCGAAGAAGCCGCTATAATAATAGGAACAAAAACGGCATTATGCGACAATCCACAACTAAATGCCAGATTGTGGCATGGTAAAAACCCTTTAAGAATTGTTATAGACAGAGAACTAAAAATACCTGCAACAAATAATATATTTGATAATTCTGCAAATACCTGGATTATTAACAAAAAAAAGAATGAAATATGCAATAATATAAACTATATAAAACTTACATTCAACTATAACATAGTATCAGAAATACTAAAATTATTATTTGAGGCAAAAATAGTATCTTTAATTGTAGAAGGTGGCAGCCAGCTATTAAATAGTTTTATAGAATTAGAACTTTGGGATGAAGCACGAATATTTACAGGAAATACTTCATTAGGTAATGGCATCAAATCACCAAGCTTAACCAATTCGGAGCTTGTTTTAAATACAGAAATTGAAGATAATAAATTACAACTATTCACTAATAAAAACAATAAATACCCCTTTTACCCTTCATTAGAATTATAAATTTATGTTTTATCTTATTGCAACATTATTATTAAATGTTCTTATCTCTGCAATGTTTAAGGTTTTTCCTAAATATGATATAAATGCATTACAAGCTATAGTTACTAATTATTGTGTGTGTGTAATTACAGGAAGTCTGTTTATAGGTAAAATTCCTTTTACAGTAGATAATTTGAGTGCTTCTTGGTTTCCCTGGTCTATGTTGATGGGCTTGGGCTTTATAAGTATTTTCAATTTAATTGCCTATTGTACCAAAATAGACGGGATTACGACTGCAACTATTGCGAATAAATTATCATTGGTAATACCGGTAGTATTTGCAGTATTTTTATATAATGAAAAAGCAGGCATTGTAAAAATAACCGGCATATTACTTGCGCTACCTGCTGTTTACCTAACCACTCGTATTAAAGAAGACCACAATAAACCACAAAATCTATTTTGGCCTGCATTACTTTTTATTGGTGGTGGCTTACTTGATACACTAACAAATTACATTCAAAAAAACTATTTATTAAGTAATGATTCTCAGGCACTTTGTACCATTTATTGTTTTAGTACAGCTGGTACTATTGGACTCATTATCGTAACCATATTATTAATAATGAAAAAAATTACTTTTTCATGGAAGAATGTAATAGCTGGAATATGTGTTGGTGTACCGAATTATTTTTCTATATATTATTTTATTAAAATGTTGAATAGTCCATTTTTACAAACATCAGCATCATTACCCATACTTAATATTAATATATTGCTACTGTCATCTATAGTTGCTATTTTATTATTTAAAGAAAAGTCTAATTTATTAAGAATAACTGGTTTAATATTATCAATAATTGCTATTATTTTAATAGCTTATGGAGATAAATAATGGAAGAAAACAATAAATTTACTACAATATCAGCGTGTTCTATCGGTGATTTTAGAGACAGAGGCAGCAAATTTTTATCTTTTGCGTATCCGGTGAAAGATGTGCAAGAAATAAAAGAAAAAATAAATTTATTAAAAAAAGAACACCCAAAAGCAGTTCATCACTGTTATGCATACAGATTAGGTGGTGATGGTAACCAATTTAGAGCAAATGATGATGGCGAACCAGCAGGAAGTGCCGGCAAACCAATATTGAGGCAAATAGATAGTTTAGGCTTATCAAACGTGCTTGTAGTAGTAGTTAGATATTTTGGAGGTAGTCTATTAGGTATTCCCGGCTTAATAAATGCTTATAAAAATGCCACTTTAATGGCTTTAGAATCAGCACCAAAATTAGTAAAATGGATTGAAGAAATTTATGAAATCAGTTTTGATTATCCGGTAATGGGCGAAGTGTTATATTTATTAAAACAATGTGAATCAAGCATTTACGAGCAAGAATTACAGCTATTTTGCATCGTAAAAGCCGGAATTCCCATACCTTATATTAACTTATATGTAAAAAAATTAGAAGAACTAAATGGAGTAAATATAAAAAATATCAAATTAGATTTAACTCCATAATAAAATCATTCATATAATATCCTTTTCCTATTTCAATATCAACCTCTTTCATTTTTATAAATCCATTTTTGGTATAAAATTTTATTGCCGGGCTATTAAATCTATTTACATTCAATATTAATGTCTTTGCATTTTCACTTATAATAAGTATAATAATATAATCTAACAAATATTGCCCTAAACGGTTTCCTTGATATTGAGGTAAAACATAAAGCTTTTGAAGTTTATATAATTGTTCCTTCTCTTTTGTAATTGAGGCAAAGCCTATAGGTTTATCATCCTGTTTACATATAAAAAAACGTTGTTGCTCTTCCATTTGTTTTTCTAATGCAGTAGTATTATAAAAAAGATGTAGCATATAATCTAATTGCTCTTTACCTAGTATATGCAAATAAGTAGAAATCCAGACAAACGGTGCAATTTCAATAATAAAAGGTATATCTGCTTTTGTAGCTTCTTCAATTATCATTTATTCTGTTTTATTGTAAAAATAGCCTCTTTATTTCAAAAGTTACAAATACTTAATATTACATTATATAATTTTCATACATTATAACATTTAAATATACAACTAAGATATGAGAAAATAAAGTTTCCTCGCATTAAAATATGCATTATTTAAAGCTATTTTAAAAGTTCTTTTGCTTTTATTTTAAGGTTACAATTTATTTTGTACATTGTGCCTTTTGTTGGCAATAAGTTGTTTTTTGCAATTTGTTGTGTGAGTGAATAATGAAATTATTTTTTTTTACGTTTCATTATTCAATTTTTTTTAACCTAATTTCGCTTTGCAATTTTATCAAATGCCAAAAATGAGAAAGGCCATATATACGACTATTATTCTTTTAGGATTCCTAATTTTTGCGTCATGTACAAAAGAATATCATTGTACTTGTTCTTACAATAATAATATTGTATATAATGTAGATCTTGGTGTACAATATAAAGATAATGCTACAACACAATGTAGTAAGTATGACTCAACTATTACCGGTGAAATTTGGAATTGCACAATTTATTAGTGCATATAAATATAGTAATTAAACCCTACACCACTTCCCCTTCTAAATCATAATCAAAGGCTTTTGTAATTTTTACATTTACAAAATCACCTATTGGTAATGGTTTATTGCTGTATATTACAACTTCATTATCTACTTCTACACTATCATATTCAGTTCTGGCTAGATACCTTCCTGCTTCTTTTTTATCTACTATAACTTTATAAGTTTTACCTATTTTTTCTTGATTTTTTTCGTAAGAAATGGTTTGTTGCACCTCCATAATCTCCTGTGCACGAGCTTCTTTTTCTTCTGCCGGTATATTGTCTATCAGTTCGTGTGCAGTTGTGTTTTCTTCATGTGAATACGTAAATATTCCAACTCTATCTAATCGTTTTTCTTCAAGGAATTGTTTCAAATCTTCTACATCCTCTTTTGTCTCACCCGGGAAACCGGTTATTAATGTAGTTCGTATGCATACATCAGGCACACGGTCTCTTACAGTATCTATTAATTCAACAATTTCATTTCTTGTTATTTGGCGTTTCATAGCCTGCAACATATTATTTGATATATGCTGCAAAGGCATATCTAAATAATTACATATATTAGACCTTTCTTTTATTACATCTAAAACATCTAATGGAAACTTAGATGGATAAGCATAATGTAAACGTATCCAATGAATCCCTTCTATATCAGAAAGATGTTTCAATAAATCGGATAAAGCACGTTTTTTATAAATATCCAGCCCATAATAAGTAAGTTCTTGTGCTATCAGCATTATTTCTTTTACACCCATTTTCACTAAGTGTTTTGCTTCGGCAATTATTTCTTCAATTGTTTTAGAAACATGCCCGCCACGCATCAACGGAATTGCACAAAAAGAACAAGTACGGTTACAACCTTCGCTTATTTTTAGATATGCATAGTGTTTAGGGGTACTTAATAATCGCTCCCCAATCAGTTCCTTTTTATAATCTGCATTTAATTGTTTTAACAATACCGGTAATTCCATTGTACCGAACCAAGCATCAACTTCGGGTATTTCAAGCATTAAATCGGCTCTGTATCGTTCGCTAAGGCAACCTGTTACATATACTTTTTCTAATTTTCCTTTGCGTTTCAGTGCTACTTGTTCTAAAATAGTATTTACACTTTCTTCTTTTGCTTTATCTATAAAGCCACAAGTATTTACAACTACTATATTATGGTCCAGCTTCCTGTTTTCGTGTATAGAAGATATACCATTTGCATTTAATTGCCCACTAAGTACCTCACTGTCCACCATATTTTTAGAACAGCCTAATGTAATGATGTTAACTTTATCTGATTTTAGTTTTCCCGATTTCAATTTGAAACAATAATTCTATTTATAATAAATGTTTATTTTACTTTTTTCTAATAAAAATTCTAACCGGTACACCGCTGAAATTAAAATTGGATCGTATTTTATTTTCTAGAAAGTTTTTATAGGGTTCTTTAACTGCATCAGGGAAATTGGCAAAAAAAGCAAATGAAGGTACAGCGGTAGGAACCATAGAAACAAACTTTATTTTTACTGCATGACCACGAGAAAACGGTGGTGGATAGCGTTCAATTTCTTTAAGCATTATATCGTTTAATACTGATGTTGTAACTCTACGTGTTCTGTTTTCAAATACTTCCAATGCTTTTTCCATTGCCTGAAATATTCTAAATTTCTCTGATGCTGATATAAATATTACAGGTACATCGGTAAAAGGAGCGATTTTTTCTTTTAGTTCTTTTTCGTAATCACGAGCCGTATTGGTTTCTTTTTTTATTAAATCCCACTTATTTACAATTATTACTACACCCTTTCCTTTTCTGGTTGCAAGGCTGAAGATGCTTACATCCTGTGCTGTTACCCCTACATTGGCATCAATCAGTAACATACATACATCGGCTTCATCCATTGCTTTTATGGCACGAATTACAGAATAAAATTCTAAATCTTCATGCACATTTTTTTTCTTTCTAATTCCGGCAGTATCTATTAAAATAAATTCTTTACCAAATAATTTATAATGCATGTGTATTGTATCACGGGTAGTACCGGCTATTTCAGATACTATTGTGCGTTCCTCATTAGTTAAAGCATTCAGTAAAGTTGACTTACCTGCATTGGGTTGCCCTATTATTGCAAATTTCGCTAATGGATTACCGTCCTTGTCTGTCTCGATAGGCTCAATATCTTCTTTAATATGAGAAATTACTTCATCTAGCAATTCACCGGAACCACTACCGGATATAGATGATATTTGGAATGTATTAGGAAAGCCTAATGCATAAAATTCTGTTGCATACAATGCCCTTTCAGAATTATCTACTTTATTAACTACTAAAAGTACCGGTTTTACAGTACGGCGAAGTAAATCAGCCATATCCTCATCTTGTCCTGTAATACCGGTTGTGGTATCGCAAACAAAAAGTATTAAATTAGCTTCATCAATAGCAATCTTAACTTGCTTTCTTATTTCACGTTCAAAAACGTCTTCGCTCTTAGAAACAAAACCACCTGTATCTATAACATTAAAAGATTTACCGCACCATTCTGCAATACCATATTGTCTGTCGCGGGTTACACCGCTTTCATCATCAACTATTGCTTTTCTTTGTTCTAATAAACGATTAAAAAGTGTTGACTTCCCTACATTGGGTCGCCCCACTATTGCTACCGTAAAACCAGGCATATTTATTTATTTAAACGCAAAGTTACTTTTAAAT
Source organism: uncultured Bacteroidota bacterium (assembly GCA_903916555.1). Taxonomy (GTDB): domain Bacteria; phylum Bacteroidota; class Bacteroidia; order Chitinophagales; family Chitinophagaceae; genus CAIYTT01. The sequence continues at coordinate 5,839 of CAIWXG010000129.1, read as the reverse complement.
ATGCAGTGAAGTATCAAATTGTATTATAATTAAATACAACTAAAAAAAAGACAATTCTATTTTTTATCTTAATAACATAATTTTCAATAAATGTTATCAAAACATAAAATCAAAAATATTTTTATTGTAAATTAAAATAATAAATCATTTATATTTATGCAAATATTAGTATCTTTACGTTTTGAAATTTTATTTTGAAATTTTTAAAATATATAAAAATTTACGTTTATGATATTCGGACAGATGAATCATTGTTCAAGTCGCTTCCTACTGATATTTATATTGTTTGCATTTAGCAGTTCAGTATCTGCACAAACCAATATTTCTAAACTTATAAGTAAACTAAAAACTGCAGATGATGATTCATCACGAATTGAAGCGTATGCAAGTATTTGTGAATATTACCAATATACACATCCTGATTCATCTTATTATTATTTACAAATTGGTTTGAAAAAGTTTGTTGCATCCAATTATTTAATGGGTATTGGTTCTATAATCAATCTCATCGGTGTTCAGGATGCCAATCAAGGTAATATTGATTTGGCTTTTAAAAGGCAAAAAGAAGCATTGGCAATATTTGAAGAAATAAGTTATAAAAAGGGTATCGGAATCATAAACAATTCTTTGGGCATCTTGGAAGGGCGAAAAGGTAATTATGATTCTGCTGCCACTCATTTTATTGCAGCATTAAAAGTTTATAACGAAATAGGATATACAAAGGGCATAATCCTCACCTATATCAATCTGGGCAATATAAATGAGAATATCAATAACCCTAACAAAGCCCTTGAATATGATAATAAGGCTTTGGATATGATAAAAGATACAAATGAAGTATATAATAGATGTATTTTATACAACAATATGGCTATAATATATGGTAAAAAAGGAAACTTAAAACTTTCTCTTGAATATTTGCAAAAGGCGCTTGATAAAAGTGATACAGGTGAAAACTTGGCATCTTATGTTTATTCTTTGCTTAATATGGGGATAGTTTATAGCAAATTCGGAGATCTTGATAAGGCATTAAAGATGTTGAACCAAGTTTTGTTAATAGCCAAAGAAAAAGGTATGACAGAAGAATATGCAAAGATACTTATAAACATTGCTTCTATCACCGGAGAAAAAGAACCTAAAAAAGCTATTTTACAAATGGAAGAAGCGTTGGTTATTGCCAAAAAAATGGGAAATAAATCAATGTTGGAAGATATTTATTTAAGTTTAATTGAATTTAATAAACAAACCGGAAATTATAATAAGGTGGCATCTCTGCTGGAGGATTTAATGAAGTATCAAGACAGTACGTCCGGTATTGAAAAAACAAAGGCTATTGCCAATTTACAATCTGTTTATGAACTGGAACAATCGAACAATAAGATAAAAGAGCTAAAATTGGAGGAACAGGCACATGAATTAAAGAAAAATGTGCTAATCTTTGTGGTAATTTGCCTTGGATTTACTATTTTATTTATTCTCCTTTATGTAAGAAAAGTAAATCATTTGAATTTAAGATTATCCTTGCAAGAGAAACAACTTAAAGAGGCGAATGCAACAAAAGACCGTTTGTTTTCAATCATTGGTCATGATTTGAGAAGCCCGATTGGTAACATAACCATGATATTGGAATTGTTGGAAGCAGAGACTCAAAGTAAAGTGGATGAGGAGATATTGAACACCTTACAAGTGCAAGCTGTGGCATCGCTCGAAACACTGGATAAATTGCTTTCATGGGGTAAATCTCAGATGGAAGGCGAAAGGGTTGTGAATGAAATATTCAAACCTATAGATTTTATTGAGACCAATATTAGGCTATTGAAAATAAATGCCAACCGTAAACATATTAATGTCTGTAATAATGTTAATCCCTCACTTGCCATTAAAGGAGATAAGTCGCATTTTGATTTTATTATTCGCAATTTATTATCTAATGCCATAAAATTTACGCGCACAGGCGGGCATTTAGAAATAGGCTCGGATGAGAATCTGAAAAAAGGGTATGTAATATATTTTATAAAGGATGACGGAATAGGCATTCAAAAAGAAAAATTATCCCAGATATTCGTTCCGTTTATAAATAATACCGAAGGTACCGAAAAAGAACCCGGAACAGGAATCGGACTGATGCTATGCAAGGAATTTGTGTTAGAAAATAAAGGGGAAATATGGGTGGAGAGTAGAGAAAATGAAGGTACTACTTTCTATTTCTCTTTCCCGATTGCGTGATTTTATAAATGCTTACTGTGCATTATTCATGAACCTTTATAGCATTTCGCAGGTTGTCTCGAAATGTTTTTGTTACGATGAACATCTTATTGCCTGCCTTCACTTCGTCCATGGTGGTTTCCTGAATAAAATTAAAGTTAATAGCTTCTCCGCGGTTGATTTGAATAAAAGAAGACCTTAAAAAATCAGGAATAATATCATTCAATGTTTTTTGCAGAGTACTTCGAATTAGGTATCCTGTTTCATCCTTAGCATTAAAAATAACTACATAATTATTTTCTGAATGGAGATAAACTATTTGTGACCAAAATATTTTTTTTAATTTCATGCCCTGCCTAACAAAAAAAGAATCATCTATTACCTGATCTGCTTTTGATGTTGATGCTTTTTGTTCGTTAAAATTATTGATGGCGATTTGAAGTGTACCAACAAGTGTAGCAGGTTGGAAAGGCTTGGTAAGATAGGCGGAAGGTTTTACATTTACGGCATCCTTAATTGTAAACGGATCAAGATTAGCGGTAACAAATATAAATGGTTTTTTGTAATGGTTAAATATAGTTTTTCCTAATTCAATGCCGCTGGTATTGTTTTTGAGGTTAATATCCAATAAAACCAAATCACAATTATTTTCATTAAGATGTTTGATGGCTTCTTCAAAAGTATCAGCTATCCATGCTACAATATAACCATGTTCATCTAAAGCAGATGCTATTAATTTAGACCATAAAACCTCATCTTCAACTATACCTATTCTTATTTCCTCACTGTTCGTAATGTATTGTTCAATCAACGCAATTCTATTTTAGGCATCAAAAAAAAGTGGTTTCACCATCAAAAAACATATCTTTCGGCATCAAAGTTAAAAAGAATACCGCAATAAATAGAACATTTGCCATTCACTCAGTACAAATTGGGTGAACTTTTTAAAATAAATAAAACAGATTAAAATGGCGACTTCAAAAAGCAGAAATCCCAAGCGGTATTTTTCATTGTTTGCAACAATTTGTTGCTTAGTGTTATCCCTGCTTGGGCTTGTAAAGGTAAATGGACAATGTACCCCTACAATTACCACAATTGCGGGCAATGGTACTGCCGGATACACCGGTAACGGAGGTTCTGCAATTAGTGCAGAACTCAATAGTCCCTATGGCATTTGTACGAGTACCGACGGCAGCATTTATTTTGCAGACCTGAATAATAATGTGGTACGCAAAATAACCCCGGCAGGTATAGTATCTACTATTGCAGGAAATGGTACAGCCGCTTATACTGGAGACGGTGGTGCTGCTACCGCAGCCAGCCTAAGTTCGCCTTTTGGCGTTGCTATTGATGCCGCAGGCATTATTTATATAGCTGATAAGGGTAACAATGTTATTCGTAAAGTAAACACCAGTGGTACTATAAGCACTATTGCCGGAAACGGAACTGCCGGATATACAGGCGATGGGGGCCCTGCCACCGCTGCCGAACTTCATGCCCCTATAAAGGTGGTACCTGATGGTAGCGGAAATCTGTTTATCGTCGATGCATTCAATTGCTGTATCCGAAAAATAAATACCGGTGGCGCTATTACTACTATTGCAGGAACCGGAACAAGTGGCCGTAGTGGGGACGGCGGTCCTGCCACTGCTGCACAATTAAGCTATCCTTTTGGGATGGCTTTTGATGCTTCCGGCAATATTTACATAGCAGATTATGGTAATGGTATCATTCGGAAAGTAGATGCCAGCGGTACCACCACTACAATAGCGGGCAATGGATTTGCGGGTGTATCAGAAAGCGGAATGCCGGCTACAGCATCAATGTTGACGGCCCCCAGGGATGTTGCGGTTGATACCAATGGAAATATATTTATATCCGCATCCAATATTATATATACGGTAAATAGTTATGGCGTAATGCACATCTATGCAGGAACGGGGACATCAGGATTTACCGGAGATGGTGGGCCTGCTACTGCTGCGCTATTAGCGGCTTCGGCAGGAATAACAATGAAAGCCGGCGGTACTCTATTATTTTGCGACTACAATAATAACCGTATTCGCAGCCTTACCTATTGTAACGACAACTACGATATGGCACCAGTTTTCATAAATGGCAATTCCCAGTCTATGCTCGTAACAGAAAATACCGGGCCCATTGACTTTACAAGACTGATGCATATAAGCGACGAAGATGCCGGGCAAACAGAAACCTGGTCTCAAAAAACAGCACCTGCACACGGCAATTTACTCATTACAGGTGTCGTTACAGCACCATCGGGCAGTAGCAATATTATTGCAGGGACTTTCACCTACCAACCAACACCGGGCTTTTACGGGAACGACATTTTTTTAATACAGGTAACCGATGGTATTGACACTACAATACTGACCATGAATGTAACAATAATGGCACCATGTACCCCCAATATCACTACAATAGCAGGGAATGGGACAGCAGGCTATGCAGGTGATGGCGGACCTGCGACTGCAGCAGAAATTAATACTACAGAACGGGCAATTATGGATAAGTATGGAAACATTTATATTGCAGATGCTTTGAATTCTGTAGTTAGGAAAATCGCCCCAAACGGAATTATTAGCACTTATGCAGGTAATGGTATTTATGGAATGCCGACTATAAACGGACCGGCTACAGCATCCTCATTTGGATATATTTCAGGCATAGCTTTTGATTATAATGGGACATTTTACATATTAGATAATTACTATGAACAGGTTTATAAAGTAGATACAAGCGGGCTACTCACTTTGTTTGCAGGTAGCGGTACCAGTGGTTTTAGTGGTGATGGTGGTTATGCACATTCTGCCGAACTTCACGATCCTTTTGATATTACTTTCAGTCCCGATGGTACAGCATATATTGCTGACGGGCTAAATTATCGTATTCGTAAAGTTAGCCCATCGGGCATTATTAGTACATTTGCAGGAAATGGTACACAAGGCAGTACAGGCGATGGCGGCCCTGCCACAGCTGCAGAAATTGTAGGTTACGCAGTTGCCCTTGATAGCAATGGGAATTTGTACATCTCAGATTTTACCTCTGTCAGGAAAGTAACCCCAAGTGGTGTGATTTCAACATTTGCCGGTACTGGTGTTTCCGGCACATCGGGAAATGGCGGACCTGCAACCGCAGCACAATTTATGTCTGTGCAAGGTATAGTAACCGACCCTGAGGGCAATATCTATATCAGCGACATTTATGCGAATAATATCCGTGTAGTAAATACGCTGGGCGTCATTTCGGACTATGCCGGAAGCGCCACAGGAACCGCCGGTTATAGCGGTGACGGCGGTGCGGCTACATCTGCTTCATTGGATTATCCAGTAAAGTTATCATTTGATAACTCAGGTAATCTGTTGGTTCCGGACGCATTAAATTACCGTATTCGTAAGATCGGCTGCCCTAATACCCCACCATTGTATGTATTGAGTAGCCCGCAAGCTCTTTCTGTCGCGGAAAACTCCAGCCCAACCAGTATAATATCCTTACTTAGGAACTGTGCAAAAATAAGTCATACAAATAATTTTAAGTGCTATTTATTGTATAGTTCCACTCGCCATGAAAATCATCTCTATTAATATTTATTTGCTGATGCTCTTCATCTGTT
>CAIWXG010000128.1 GCA_903916555.1 uncultured Bacteroidota bacterium | reverse complement strand
CAGGTAGTGCTGCAGCAGAAAACATAAAGATTATAGATACTCTAAGTAGTCATATTAATCGTGCTACACTAAAAATATTGGGGACAAGCCATAATATGATACCGGAATGGTTAGCACCGGGTGTAGTACAATTCAATTTGTAACTATTCAGGACAAAATTACTGTTATTATTAATGAAAATGAAAATAATTATACATAATTTTGAAGATAAATTATTTTTATTCAAAAAATTAATAAACCTTTGTATTGATTAATAAATTATTTTGGCAAAGTGTTCTACTAGGAAAGAACTTTTAGTTATCAATATTGAGTTAAAACTAAGAATTGAAAATTTAGAAACTCTCTTTAATAAGGTAATAACGGAGAAAGATATTACAATTGCGAATCTGATATCAGAACTCGCCCAATACCGCATTCCCAAAAACAGTGGTAATTCTTCTTTGCCACCTTCTTCTGATTTTGCACCACCGAAAAGAAATCAAAGCCTTCGTGAAAAAAGTGATAATCACCCAGGCGGACAGGAGGGTCATCAAGGACATACACTTCAAATAAAGGAACAACCCGATGTAGTGGTTAAATATTCTCCTTATAAATGTAGCAAATGTGGAATGGATTTAGCAGATGTACCAGAAATTTTTGTGGATAGAAGACAAGTTGTGGATATACCACCGGTACAAGTTATTTATACCGAGCATCGGGTATATAAGAAAACATGTTGTTGCGGACATATTACTGAAGGTACTTTTCCTAATGGGATTAAAGCACCAATACAATATGGCAGTAATGTAGAAGCTATGACAGTCTATATGCATAGCAGGCAATATATGCCTTATGAACGCATGGCAGAGTATTTCAGATATGTAATGAATTTACCTGTTAGTCAAGGTACTTTAAATAATATAGTTCATCGTTTTGCAGAGAAGGCGAGTCCTGTCTATAATGCAATTAAAGCTGCTATTGAACAAGCCGAATATGCAGGTTCCGATGAAACAGGAGGTAAAGTAAATGGCAAAAAACATTGGTTCTGGACCTGGCAAAATGATAAACTTACTTTCATTATTCATTCCAAAAGCAGAGGATTTGAAACCATAGAAATGACTTTTCCCGATGGTTTGCCCAATACTATTTTGGGAAGTGACCGTTGGGCTGCACAATTAAAATGCATAGCCAAAGAGCACCAGATATGTTTAGCACATTTATTGCGCGACCTCAATTATATAGAACAACTGCATGGCAGTCAATGGGCAACAGATTTAAAAGTGATAGTTAAAGAAGCATTAGAACTTAAAGAGCAACTTCAAGATATCGATTATCCTCTTCCTAATCCCGCAAGAGATGCACTTGAAAACAGGCTACAAAAAGTTTTAGAACAACCAATACCTGCAGACCACAGTAAAGCAATTACACTGCAAAAAAGTCTTACCAAAATTCAACAACATATTCTACAATTTCTTTATCATGCTTTTGTACCTGCGGATAACAATGGTAGTGAAAGGGCTGTAAGAAATGTAAAGGTAAAACAAAAAGTATCTGGTCAGTTCAAATCAGAGGAAGGTGCAGATGATTTTGCGGTAAACCGTTCAATAATAGATACGGCAATTAAAGCCGGAAAAGATGTGTTTAATGAACTGGTTATGATAGCTAAAGCAGCACCGGCTTAATCGCAGAAATAGCTACACAACGCTTAGTCTTTAAATACTGATAAAATGCCTTGTCCCGACATAAGGTTGGGATTGCAATTACATTATATTCCCAGAATACTCATTGGAATCTTCAAAATCACAGGCATTTCTGGTAAAAAAGAAAACAGGAAAAAGACAAAACAAATTGGTAATTTTAGCTGAAATGAATACCTGCCTTAAAGCAAAAGTAATACCAACCTACGGTTGGGTTGTTGAGACTTTGACCCTGTTTTACTCATTTTAAATGTTGAGGATGTAACAGACATGGAAATTATTACAGCTATTTTTCACTTAAAAGGAATAAAATTGCATCAAATTTTTGGTGTAGTGTCTATTTTGCCATATCAATCACTATTAAAAACCCTACAATGACGCATTAACAGCCCTGTATGGTTACAATAAATTAAATACCGATTATTTACACTAAAAAAATCAAAACAATGAAAAAAACAAAAATAGCATTATTGGCGTTATCGGCCGTAATTTTTACACACAATGTTAAAGCTCAGTCAGCAAACCCAAATAATGGCACAGGGGT
>CAIWXG010000127.1 GCA_903916555.1 uncultured Bacteroidota bacterium | reverse complement strand
TTAAAAACTAAAATTACTATGTACCCAATCCTACGGGAGAGGGTACATTTTTTACAATACTTGGTTATTTCAAAAAATAGATTTTAAAATTAAAAAACAAAACAAAATGAAAAAGTTATTTATATTATTATTAGCTGCCGGCACCACATTTGCAACAAAGGCACAGCGAGCAGATACCGGTGCAAACACGAACTGGGATGCTTATAGCAACCGAATATTGCTAAGCGAAATTTACAAACATAACATAGACAGTGCTAAAGCATTTGCCGATAAACACAGAGATATGCGTTTGTCTCGCTGGGTATTAGACATTAATCTTTTGGGTGGCTTATGCACCCAAGATTATAAAACCGCGAATTCAACAGGTAATTACCTCAATGCATTAAATGCTAATACCGGCAATCAAAAATTTACAAATGGTATGGCTTATGGTGCTGATGCTCAATTAGGATTCTTCTTTGGCAAAAAACGTCATTTTGGTTTCGGTACAGGTTTTATGTATTTAATGCAACAGGGCGATGCCTCATTAGACAATTTTCATATAGAATATCAAGCTAAAGACTACAACGGTAGTACCTTTAGGCAAGTTGTTACAGGCAGTAACCTGAAAGAAAACCTGACAATGACGAATATGAATATCCCTTTAATGCTTAAATATAAAGACCGTTTTTCAAAAAGATGGGGTTTTACTGCTGATGCCGGTGTGCTGTTAAACATGGGTATGACAAATGAAACTAAAACCAATGCATCTTTCGATTACGAAGCTATTTATCAGTTCCGTCAAAATGCTGACGGTGGTAAAACTCCCATATATGATAATTCACCAATCCCTGCAAGTAACGATTGGTTGATAACTAAAGCACAATTTATAAGGAATAATAGTAACGGTAACGTAAACGATTATTTCAATGCAAAGCGTGCATTAGGATATAATGTTGGTTTAAACGAAACACCTACTAATAACAAAAGTACAGTGTCATACAATACTATGTCAGTCGGTTTAATGTTACAACCGTCAATAAACTATTTTTTGTCCAACAATGTAGCATTGAATCTTGGTGCTTATTATTTGTATCAACCGTTTAAAAATACACCTCAAAGCAATTACCGCCTTACAGACGCTACGGGTAATTACAGTTCGGTTTTAAATAATACTTCAGCAATCACGAATCAATCTTATGGTATCAATTTCGGTGCTCGTTTCTTTTTGGGCAATAAAAAAGATAAAGATTATGATGAAGTCGCTAATAAAAAAGATAAATGTCCTGATGTATTCGGCTTGAAAAAATTCAATGGTTGTCCTGATACCGATGGTGATGGTATTATGGATAGTGAAGATTCGTGCGTACTTGTTCCCGGCTTAGCTAAATTTCATGGTTGCCCGGATACAGACGGTGATGGAATTCCTGATAATAAAGATAGATGCCCGTTAATACCCGGCACTATTAAAAATCATGGTTGCCCCGACACATTAGTAACAACTATTGTAGAAGATACTTTCCCGGGTACAAAAGTAGCTCCATATAAAGAACCTGCTGTTAAAACAGTTGTTGAAACAACAAATGACGAGTATGAAATAGCAACACCGGTTTTGTTTGATGTAAATATGACAACCATACATCAAGAAGCCTATTCTGAAATAGATGCAGCCGCAGATACAATGAAAGAGAACAAGCATTTAACAATGATTATAGACGGTAATGCTGATAGCACAGGTGTAGAATCGTTTAATAAAACGCTGTCAATAGAGCGTGCTAATGCTGTAAAAGCAGAATTGGTGAAAAAAGGTATTAATCCTAACAGAATTATTACAAGAGGGCACGGCAGTAGAATACCGGTAGCTACCAATAGAACTTATGAAGGCAAACAAGAAAATAGAAATGCAACGATGAGATTGGTAAGAGGAAAGAGAAAATAAGTAGTTCGTGTGTTTAAATAGTGAGGGG
>CAIWXG010000126.1 GCA_903916555.1 uncultured Bacteroidota bacterium | reverse complement strand
GGATTAAGAAAAAATAGTGTCAACCAAAATCAGGATTAAGAAAAACTGGTGTCAACCAGAATCAGGATTATCATCAAAATGTGTCAACCAAAACCAGGACGAGACAGGCTGTAATTATTGAAGATACGAATGAATTAAAGATTGATAGTTTACCATTAGAATTTCATTTCGCTAAGAATGACAATAATTGCATAAATTCTGTATTTAATTTAGCAACAATTGAAAAACAGCACATATTAAAGGTATTAAAGTACTCAAACGGCAACAAAGCTGAATCGGCCAGATTATTAGATATTAGTTTAGCTACTTTATATAGGAAACTAGATGAATACGGTGTAAAATAAATAATCTTTAATTAACATGTAAAATTAATTCCATTCTACACTTACTTACTCAAAATAAGTATAACCATCTTATTTTTAATAGTAGTTGAAAAATCATGATATTAGAAATACAATTATTTTTAGGATAACTATGATTTATAAACACAATTCAGTATAATATAAATTGCGTTTTATATATATATAATAAATAAATATTAAATTGCTTTTTTAATATAAAATTTAATATTTATAAATATATTGATTTTGTGTTGAGATTTATAAAAATGAAAAGTAACTGTTTGTTATTTTGAAAATTATATCTTTTAGTAGTGAGTACAATAAGGAACTATTTGTCAAAATACGAGAATTTCACATAGCTAAAAATTAGAAACCCTGATAGTAATATACTTACAAAACAAATACTCAACATGCTAATTACCATACCATCATACATAGCTCCTTTTACCATTAAATTAAAATTACTGGCCACTCCCATTAACAGATAAAAGGAAAAAAACATTGCAATTACACCTGCTATTAAATTAGCTAATTTATTTCTTAGATATGCTATAACTGAAAAAATTACTATTATCAATATAGCCCAAATATTTAAATGCTTACTTGATAAAAAGTTTGCCACCATCCAAACCAAACCAAATAAAATATAAAATGTATATGCTATATATACAATTATTTTAAAAAAAGTATTTTTTTTACTTTGCATTTAAATAATATGATGATTTTATAATTAATTTAATAAAAAAATAGGGTATAGTACAATTAAGAATTTTATTTCGTGCTTTTTTTCATTTTTTGCCATTCCTCCATTTTTTCTCGCTCATTTAAAGATATCGACATTACAATTTTAAGATGATTATTTTTATCTGTTTTCAATACATATTCATAGTCACAATTATATATAGGGGTAGTATTAATATCAGCATATTTCCATCTTACTTTTACTTTAACAATTTTACCAGTCCAATTATGTTTACTCCAAATCTCTTGTTTAACATTTGCGATACCAAATTGCCTGTAAAAAGAAACTCCCTGATTAAAAAATCCCTCTAATTTACTGTATTCATTAAATACAGTAGTGGCGTCATCGCTAAGCAATATACATGGAGGTTGATATAAAAAAGCCATTGCTTTTGCATCAAAACGTTCAAGAGCATCGGCATATACATAAAATAATTCATTAACTTGTTGCATTACAGGAAATATTTCAATCATTTATTTTAGTTTTTAAACCTAAGCGAAAGTATAACTTTCTCTTTATCTTACCTTTAAATAAAAACATTTTTTCATTAATAATTCGTAAAACCGCTTACTATATTTAATTTTGCATCAAATTTTTGCAACAATCAATTTTATGATAAAAACCCTGTTTGACAGTAAAAAGCTAAATTTAACACTACATAGGCTTGCTCATCAATTAATAGAAAATCATGTAGGTTTCAACAATACTGTTATTATTGGTATTCAGCCAAGAGGTATCTACCTGTCGGACAGGATTGTGAAATTAGTAAAAGAAATAATTGGGAATAAACCAATTGAATATGGCAAAATTGACATTACATTTTATAGGGACGATTACCATAATAACAATATTCATATTCCATCTGATACCGATATACCATTTAGCATAGAAGATAAAACAGTAATTCTTATAGATGATGTATTATATACAGGCAGAACAATTAGGAGTGCCATGGATGCATTAATAGATTTTGGCAGACCCAAAAAAGTGGAATTACTTACTTTAATAGACAGAAGATTTAACCGTGAATTGCCAATTGAGCCTGATTATGTAGGTTTAACAGTTGATACCATACAAACACAGAAAGTTATAGTCTATTGGCAAGAAAAAGATGGTAAAGATGAAGTTGCAATGATAGAAAAATCTTAAAGTTTTAGTATTTTTATAAATTATTAGTACTGCAAAAAATTATTAACCCAAATTAATACATGCCGCTTTCTGTAAAACACTTATTAGGTATAAATGAGCTAACAGTGCAAGATATTGAACAAATATTTAAAACTGCCGATAACTTCAAACTAGTACTAAATAGACCAATAAAAAAAGTACCTACTTTGCGTGATACCGCTATTGCCAATATCTTTTTTGAAAACTCAACACGTACCCGTATTTCATTTGAACTTGCAGAAAAAAGACTTGGCGCTGAAACAATAAACTTTTCAGCATCCGGTTCTTCCGTATCTAAAGGAGAAACACTTATTGATACTGTAAATAATATATTGGCTATGAAAGTTGATATGGTAGTTATGAGACACTCTGCTAGCGGAGCCCCTTGGTTTTTATCGCAACATATTGATGCCTGTATCATTAATGCAGGAGATGGCATTAATCAACACCCTACACAAGCTTTGCTAGATGCATTTTCTATAAGGGAAAAATTGGGTTCTGTGAAAGGCAAACGAGTTGCTATTATTGGCGATATTATGCATAGCAGGGTTGCACTCAGTAATATTTATTGTTTATTAAAATTAGGAGCTGAAGTTATGGTTGCAGGGCCTCCTACACTTATTCCAAAACATATTGCTTCTTTAGGTGTATTTGTAGAATATAATATAAAAAAAGCTTTGGAATGGTGTGATGTTGCAAATATTTTAAGAATACAATTAGAAAGAATGCAAAAACCACTCTTTTCTACATTAAGAGAATATTCTTTATATTATGGCATAAGTAAAGATTTATTAGATAGCTTATCAAAAAAAATAATCATAATGCACCCCGGGCCTATTAACAGAGGTGTAGAACTATTCTCCGATGCTGCAGACAGTAAACAATCTATAATTCTTAATCAGGTAGAAAACGGTGTGGCTATAAGAATGGCTGTTATTTATTTATTATCCGGAAAAAGAGAAATAAATGAACCAATATAATATATGAATAATTTAATATTTTTTGAATCAAGAGAAATTAATGAACCAAATGTTTCATTAAATAATCTACAAATATTTACCGGTATAACTTTCTTTCACTTTTTTTAATCCGGCAGGCACGCCTTCATATAATAAATACCCACCTGTATCTCCCCCTTCCGGACCTAAATCTATTACCCAGTCGGCACATTTTATTACATCGGTATTATGTTCTATTACCAATATAGAATTACCGTCTTCAATAAGTGCATCGAACGAAGCAAGTAGTTTTTTAATATCATGAACATGTAAGCCGGTTGTTGGCTCATCGAAAATAAAAAGTACATTTTCTTTAATCTTACCTTTACCAAGAAAAGAAGCTAATTTTACTCTTTGGGCTTCACCACCGCTAAGAGTATTGCTGCTTTGTCCTAATTTTATATAGCCCAAACCCACATTAGACAAGGGCTGCAACGCTAAAGCAAGTTTTTTTTCCTGCATAAAAAATTCTATTGCCTCATCTACACTTAATTGTAGAACGTCATAAATATTTTTTTCTCTATATATTACTTCCAGCACTTCGTCTTTAAACCTTTTACCCTTGCATTGTTCGCATATTAAATGTACATCTGCTAAAAACTGCATCTGTACCACTACTTCACCCTCCCCTTTGCAAGTATCGCATCTGCCACCATCGGTATTAAACGAAAAGTGTCTTTCCTCAAAACCTCTCATTTTAGCTATTGGTTGTTTGGCATATAATTTCCTTATCTCATCGTAAGCTTTTACATACGTAACCGGATTACTCCTTGATGATTTACCTATCGGGTTTTGGTCCACCATTTCTATATGCCCTATATTAGCCAAATCGCCTGATAACTTACTGAATATACCCGGCTTATCTATACTACCCTCTCCATAATGTTTTAATAAAGCAGGATATAATGTATGTTTTATAAGTGTAGTTTTACCACTACCACTTACTCCGGTTACTACACATAATACATTTAAAGGAATATCTATATTTATATTTTTTAAATTATTCTGTCTGCAACCTTCAATTCTTATTTTACCGGTTGGTTTCCTAAGTATAGCGGGTGGTTCTATTTTCAAAACACCGCTTAAATACTTTCCGGTAAGGCTTTTTTCATTACTAATTATCTCATCATAAGTACCATTAGCCACTAATTCGCCACCTAAATGGCTTGCAAATGGTCCTATATCTATAATATAATCGGCATTTCGCATCATTAGTTCATCGTGCTCTACTACTACAACTGTATTGCCTAAATCTCTTAACGCCTTCAATACACCTATTAGTCGTTCTGTATCTCTGCTATGCAAGCCAATACTCGGCTCATCAAGTATATATAATGAATCTGTAAGATTACTGCCCAAAAATTTTGTTAATTGTATCCGTTGGCTCTCACCGCCCGATAATGTATTTGCTGTTCTGCTAAGAGTAAGATAACTTAAACCAACATCTAAAAGTGTTTTTATACGTTGGTCTATTTCTAACAATATCCTTTTTGCTATCGTTTGGTCATGCTCATTTAATTCTATATTTATAAGCCATTCAAATAGTTTATCTGCCGGCATAAAGAGTAGTTCACCAATTGTAATACCATTTATTTTTACATATTGAGCTTCTTTTCTCAATCGGCTGCCATCACAATCCATACATTTGGTTCTACCTCTGTATCTTGCCTGCATTACTCTATATTGTATTTTATATAGATTTTGCTCCACCATATCAAAGAAATCATTTATTCCGTTAACCTGTTTATTACCATCCCAAAGAAGTTTATATTCTTCTTTGGTAAGTTCGGCAATCGGTTTATGTATGGGGAAATTATATTTTGAAGAATCTTTAATAAATGCATGTTGCCATTCTTTCATTTTTTCTCCTTTCCAGCATTCTACTGCACCCTCATATACACTTAAAGCTTTATTTACTATTACCAAATCTTCATCTATACCTATAACCTGCCCAAAGCCTTCACATTTAGGGCATGCACCATACGGATTATTAAAGGAGAACATGTTAGGGGTAGGTTCATTAAATAGAATTCCGTCAGCCTCAAATCTATTATTGAATACGTGTATATCTTTTCCGTTTATTTCAATGTAGCATTCACCATCACTTTCATAATAAGCTGTTTGTATGCTGTCTGCAAGCCTATGTAAGTCATCGTCATCAAAATTTTCTTTTACAACTATTCTATCTATTAATAGATATGCTTTTAATTCATCTATCAATAGGGTTCCGTCTAATACATTTTCTATTCTAATTGGTTTATCTTCTAAAGCCGGCACATAAATTCTACTGAATCCCTTCTGCAACAAAATATTTAATTCTTCATTTATGCTTCTTTGGTATCTTGTAACCAAAGGAACAATAAATTGTACTTTAATACCAACGGGTAATTTTTTTATAAAATCAACTACATCAGTTATACTGTCTTTTTTTACTTCTTTACCGCTAATAGGTGAATATGTTTTGCCAATACGAGCAAAAAGAAGACGTAGATAATCATAAATTTCCGTCATACTGCCTACCGTACTTCTGGGTGTTCTTGTTGTTACCTTTTGTTCTATTGCTATTGCCGGGCATAAGCCGCGAATATAATCAACATCAGGCTTATCCATACGGCTTAGAAACTGGCGGGCATAGGCACTTAGGCTTTCTGCATATCTTGTTTGCCCTTCAGCAAATAAAGTATCCATTGTTAACGAACTTTTTCCGCTACCACTAACACCTGTAACAATTACTAATTTATTTCGGGGTATAGAAACATCTATATTTTTAAGGTTGTGCATTCTGGCACCCTTAATAAAAATATCTGTTTCATTTATTTTGGAGACTGTATTATTGTGTTCAATTTTTCTTGTAACCGTTTCAAGTTCTTTTTGAAGGTTTGTATTATTATTTATTTTTTTGTTTGCCATAGCATCTTAAATTCAGACAAAAACAATAGTACAGTACTGTAAAATTATTTCTAAATACGAATAAGGGCAAAAATAGACTATTGGTATCTTTAATTATTTAGAAAAATTAATAGGCAGGATAAATTAATTTTATTGTTAAAAAAACAGTGCAAAAACTCGCTATGAAAGGTAAATTTTGAAACTAGTACCTACATTTACTACACTTTCAACATCTATTTTACCACCCATTGCCCCAACCTGATTATTGGTAATAAACAGCCCTATTCCCTTTGCATCCGGGTTGCCGTGAAAGGTTTTATACATACCGAATAATTTTGCTCCATGTTTCACTAAGTCAATCCCTCTACCGTTATCGCTAATAAGTAATACAAGTTTATTACAGTCGAAATAAGTATCTATAATAATATGAGGATTTCTGTCAGGATGCCTGTATTTTATTGCATTTGATAAGAAATTGAGCAAAATACTTTCCATATAAGCAGCATTATAATCTAACATTAACTTTGGTGGTATTCTATTTTCAATAATTACTTTATGCACACTAATTTCTCCGCTTAGGGTATCAATAGCTTTTTCTAAAAAAGCATTTAAATTTATTTTTTCTTTAATATTTTTTGTATTAATTTGTATTAATACAACTTCATTTAAATTATTAATAGTTTCACTTAATGCAGACGAAACATTCTGCATATAGGTAAACATTTCATCTTTTTCTTCTTGGGTAATTGCGTTTTTATGCAAATTCAATAGCATATCTAAATTACCTGTATGCGACCTCAAATTGTGTGAAACTATATATGCGAAATTCACCAATCTTTTGTTTTGTTCACTTATAATATCAAAAGAAAGTTTTAACTCTTTTTCTTTTTCCTTTTTAGTAGTTAAATCATGTATAACACACAAAACAACAAAAGATTCGTCTTTTGCAATCGGGCTACTATTTATTTCAACAGGAAATTCAACACCACTTTTTTTTATGGCATTTAATTCAAAGTTTACAGTTTCAAAGCTATTATTTTGGATATTATTTGCAATTTTATTTAATATTTCATTATTTTGTTCTTTAGAATCAGTTGCTATAAAATCAGTAAAATTTCTGCCTTCTAATTCAAAATTATCATAACCGAATAAATTTCTAAAATTCCTATTTACTAAAATAACATTATCATTAATTCCAATCAGAATCATTGCATCGGGAGCTGATTCAACTATTTGTTTGTAACTATTTTCAGAATTTGCAGAAGCTGTATTATTGTAAACTGTGTATTCCTGAAAATATTTTTTCAATTCAGAAATATTGTTTCTAATATCTATTTTCGTTTCAACTTTCTCATTTAGAT
>CAIWXG010000125.1 GCA_903916555.1 uncultured Bacteroidota bacterium | reverse complement strand
ATCTTAGATGCCGAATCCCCTTTTAGAGGTTTATACACTATTTCTTCATCAATAGATGTTGCTTCTAAAAAACTATTTAATAATACAAAATTGCCATAATAACCATGTAGCAAAGCCCTTATACTTAAAGAATAAGGCTCATTTCTATGCATTTTTAATGCAGTAATATAGCGTGAAGGCAAAAAATAAGGATATAATTTTGTAATTTGCTCCATAGCTATGCCATCATCCTTTAGTTCTGCACCAGGACTATTCAATACATCCGTTATAAATTGTATGGCCGCGTAATCTATCATATTCTATTTGCTTACCAATTTACAAAAGCCTTATTAAAAATATCATCTGCCAACTGGTTTCCAATATCTTCAATAAGCTTAGGTTCTACATTTTGTACAGATTGTGTTGCATCAAAATCTGAAAATCTCGTAAAAGTTTGTGTAAATTTAGCTTTTTCATTCAAACGATTCTTAAAAATAATTTGAACACTTATTGTTAACCTATTTTTTGTTGCTACTTGCACACTTTGCACTCCTGTTACTGTTACTTCATACGTAATAATTGCCCCTGTAAAATCATAATCTGCATCCTCTTTATTAACCGGAGACAATCCTGTTTGTGATAATATACGGCTTCTTATTTTGTCTGTTAATGTAGAACTTAAACTAGGTACAACATTTCGAGACTTATTATCTAATTGATGTATGTTTATATTCTTGCCTTCTATACTTGCTCCCGATAAACTGTATATTCCACAGCTTGCTAAAGTAAACAAAAATAATAAGTACAACAAATATACAGGAACTTTAATCTTCATAATAGGAAACAAAAATAATACAATACAAGCTATAATATTAAATCACAAAAATTATTAACAAACAATTGGTGAGATAAAAACCTGTAAAACAAAAGCAAAATCTTCTGTTTTAAGATTTTGCTTTTGTTTTAATATATATAATAATAACTCGTTTACCTAAGTAGTGTTAAATTACCTTTTCTATTAAATACTTTACCACCCACCATTACTGCTTCTACAACATATACATATACATCAAAAGATTGAGGTTTCCCATTATATGTACCATCCCAGCCTGCATTAATATCACTGGTTTCAAATACTAAATTACCCCATCTATTATAAATTCTAAAATAATTAAGAGATGCAATACCTCTCCTATTTAACTTGAAAAGGCTATTTACCCCTGTACCCGGTGTAAATGCATTCGGGATATTAATAACAGCATCATCTGCAACGTATATTGTTATTGAATCTGTGGTATAGCAACCCCATTCAGTACCTGCTTTTACCACATACTTCATACTCACTCCTGCACTATCAACAGGGTCTGAAATATATCTATTATCCAAGCCAAAAGAAGGGAACCAAGAAAACCATGTACAATTGGTTTGTGGTTCAATATGATAAGTTTCTCCCGGGTATATTAATACTGAATCAGGTAGATATACTAAGGCTTGAGGATGTATGTTAACACTAACATTGACAGTGTCCTTGCATCCAAAATTACTTATTCCTAATAGTGTATATTCAATTGAAGTAACAGCATGTACCCAAGGATTAGGTGCATGAGGGTCGCTTAAATACATACCGGGCATCCATGAATAACTTGCAGCACCCGATGCATTTAACTGTACCGAATCTCCCGGACAAATAGTTCTATTTGTATCTATTTGTATGAAATTGCCCGGATGTACAATAATTAATGCTGAATCTTTACCAGTGCAATGTGCAGTAGTTGTAACACTTAAAACTATTTCTGTACTGTCACCTGCTGTAAATGCAACAGTAGCAGCACTCGGATTATCTAAGTTTGTAATTGGTGTCCAAGAATAGATATAATGTTCGTACCATTGAGGGGTAACTGTTGGCAAAATATGTATAGTATCATATTGACATAAAGCCCTATTGCCACCAACATAAACAGTAGGGTAAGGCTGCACATCTATATAGATGGAATCTAAAATACCCGAACAGCCCGGTACAGTTACAAATACATAATACTTAGCAGACGTATCGGGTGTTATTATTGGTGCTAATGTAGTAGATGCTGCAATACCTGCTGTGGGTATCCATTGATAAGCATAAGTTGAATTGCCGGTAGCAATAATTTGTACTGATTTTCCAATACATATTGCAGTATCCGGTGTGGTAATACCTCCAACAACATTCACAACATTAATAGCAATTGTTTTACTTATAGTACAACCATTAGGAGAACTTGCAGTAACAACGTAACTTGTGCTTGATGTTGGTGTAGCAATTGGATTTTTAATGGTGCTTGAATTAAGCCAAGTACTTGGAGACCATAAATAATGCAGTGTATCAGAACCATTTATTTGCAGATTAACAGATTGTCCGTTACAAATAGATGTATCAGGGGTAAGTAACGTAAAATTAAAGCTATCTAAAGTTACTACTATGTGTTTTATAATAGGCGGACATAAACCTATTGTTGCAGTTAAGATATAATTTGTAGTAACAGTAGGGTTAGCAACAGGGTCGGGTGAAGTTGTACTACTTAATCCGCTTGCAGGTGTCCAAGTATATGTTA
This sequence comes from uncultured Bacteroidota bacterium, assembly GCA_903916555.1. Taxonomy (GTDB): domain Bacteria; phylum Bacteroidota; class Bacteroidia; order Chitinophagales; family Chitinophagaceae; genus CAIYTT01. The sequence continues at coordinate 1,938 of CAIWXG010000125.1, read as the reverse complement.
AACCAGGTGTTCCTATTGTTCTTATTGTAAAAGAGGCACCATTGCAAATAGTTGTATCTTGGGTAAGTATAGAATCGGCAGGATTAACAACTGTAATTGTTACTCTTACACTTGCAGGTTCGCAGCCAGAGCCGGGCAAAGATGCAGTTACTGTATAGGTAGTAGTAACAGATGGAAAAGCAGTAGGGTCTTGTATATTAGGGTTACTTAAATTAACAATCGGGTTCCAAGAATAAGTTTGTAATGCCGAACCACTTACACGTAAATGAACAGAATCTCCACTATTACATATTGTAGTATCAGGGGTAATCATACCCACGCCTACCGTACCAATAGTTATTGTAACTGCACGTACAATAGGTGGGCAACCTGAATTAGGTAGAGTAGCCGTCATAGTGTAGGTGGTTGTTACCAATGGGGTAGCGGTAGGCTGTTGAACAGTGGCACTGCTCAATCCGGTGGCAGGCGTCCATAAATAACTTAATCCTGCAGTACCGTTTACTCTTATTAATACCGATGCCGAACAAACAGAAGTATCGGGTGTAAGTATAAATGCTGATGGAGTATCTATAACATTTAAATTCATGCTGTCAATTATACCACAAACACCATGTAAGTAGGCTGTAATCGTTTTTGTTCCTGCCGGTGGGGTAGGTATTCCTGTAATATTAAAAGTAACACTTGTATCTGTTGGTGGCATAATAACACTGTCGGGCCCGGTATAGTCAGTGCCATGTACTGCCGTACCACCATAAGTTATATATAATGTTTGGCCTGTAGTTGGTGCTAATGTACCTACAACTTCTATAGTTGCAGGGTTACATCCTTTAACAATACTGTTTGGCAATGCATTTATGGTAGCACCAACAGCATCAAGATGGTCGAAATGATAGCTACCGGTTTTTAAACTATTGGCTTCTAAAAATACACCCGAGTCATATTGCCAGTTTCCGGCATCAACTATCGATAATTTTAAATGATAAGTATCGCAAGGGGTAACAGTATGATAAGCCCTCAACTTTGTAGTATAGCCACGATAAGTAAGCGAAGGACCACCTGTGTTATCAATATAATAAGCGGTAAATGGAGAACCTGCACCTAAACTTGTACAATGAATATGTGCCGAACCACCAACCGTACCCAAACCACCATTATTTACACTATTTATTTCAACAGGTATTGTAGTGCCGGGTACTAATGCCATATTAACTGCACCTACAATACCGGGACCGGATATGAAAAATGCAAAAACATCTGTATATATACTGCATACCGCATTTCTATATTCCTCTGAGCCGAATTGATAATTAAATCCAATAGTATCACTTTTAGCTACCACATCAAATTCAAGAATACACGCATCAACAGTAGCAGTACCTGCCGGTAAAAATGGAGCCATTGCCGGGTCTCCTGCTGTGCCGTCATTAAAACTTACCAATGCTCCCTCCGTACCTGCACAAGCTGATGCATGACCAGTTGTTAAAACAATACCACCAGTCATTGCCAACAAGGTTCCGGTAGATGTAAAAGTACCATTTGCAGCACCTAAACACGTTAAAGTTGGCGATAAGATAGTTGTACCCGGGCCTGCTATGGTATTGGCTAATACTGCTGCCGTTTGATTGGGATTTACAACCAACTGACAAACGCCCTTGTTAACAAACAAAGTAAATAGAAAAGCAACTAGAATTGTAAATTTAATAGGATATAAAAATCTTCTCATGAAATTATATTTTATATAGAGTAAACTATTTCTGTATTCAAATAAAGTTACAAAGTAATGGTTCTAATATTATTACAATGTTATTTTATTATGATATTTTTATTTTTTTTAGTGTAATATTTCTAATATGTAACTATTCAGATTCCATAAAATTAATCCCGTCTGTACGGGCGGACCTACGGGATTTTGAAAAGGGAAAATTTATTTTTTATTTT
>CAIWXG010000124.1 GCA_903916555.1 uncultured Bacteroidota bacterium | reverse complement strand
GCAGATGACCTTATTATGCTTATGAATTGGGACAGTAACAAAAAACAAAAGCCGGTTCAAAAACAACTTTTCTTAAATCTAACAGCAGAGGAACAAAAAATTATAGATATTTTACAACTAAAAGACACTACACACTCCGATGAATTATTTCATCAAACACAATTACAAAGTTCGCAATTGGCAGCTACATTACTACAATTAGAAATGATGGGTTTGGTAAAAACATTACCGGGAAAACTTTACAGACTGAATTAATAAACAGCATCAGTCATCGCTTTCAATCTCATTCTGCTTATTATAACCTTCAATAATAATTACTATTTCGCCTTTGGGGTTATTAGTAGCGTAATAAAGTGCCAATTCGCTTAAAGTACCTATTTTAGTTTCTTCAAACATTTTTGTAAGCTCTCTACATACAGCAGCCTGCCTTGTAGCCCCCCACGCAGTTGCTAATTCGTTAAGTGTTTTTGCAAGCCTATGCGGCGATTCGTATAAAATAATTGATCTTTCCTCTTCTGCCAATTTTCTTAGCATGGTCTGTCTTCCTTTTTTTATTGGTAAGAAGCCCTCGAAAACAAACCTGTTACTTGGTATGCCTGATTGTATAATTGCGGGTAGAAAAGCTGTTGCACCGGGCAAACATTCAACAGGTATTTTATTACGAATACATGCTCTAACCAACAAAAAGCCTGGGTCGGATATACCGGGAGTACCGGCATCTGTAATTAAAGCAAATGTTTTGCCTTCATTTAATTGGCTAATAAGATGCTCTAAAATCTTATGTTCATTATGTTGGTGGTAAGGGGTAAGGGGTTTAATTATATTGTAATGTTTTAGTAATACACTACTTGTTCTTGTATCTTCACAAAGAATAACATCTACCTTTTTTAATACCTCTATTGCCCGGTAAGTTATGTCGCCAAGATTACCAATAGGTGAAGGTATAAGATATAAACGCATGCTAAATATTTTGTAAAAATAAGATATACTTACTCTTTTATTATTGTATAACTATAAGATTCCATTACCTGATTAGCCAATAGTTTTTTACAGGCATCAGATGCAATCAAATCTGCTTTAGCAAAGTCAGTTGCTTCAATAGTAAGTTTAATATGTTTTCCTATTCTCACATCTTGTACTTCCGATAAACCCAGATTATGCAAGCTATTATTTACAGCTTTACCTTGTGGGTCTAATAACTCCTTAAGAGGCATTATGATAATATCTGCTATGAATTTCATTGTTTATAATTTAAATATTTTCTATTTCTGATTTTAAATCCGGGTGTTTATATATAAACGACAATAGTATATACATAATGAATATGATTGGTAATGCAATTAATTGCATAAATAGTAAACTTACAATAGCAATTATTATTATAACAATCTGTGGCCAAGCATATTTAATATTTAGTTTATATGGTATTAATTTAAAAAAATGAATTTTAGAAACCATAAGCCAACAAACAATTACAATAATACTATAAATGACCATTTTATTTTCAAAATACTTTGATATACCAAATGGATTATACCACATAAGTAATGGAAAAGTAGCAATAAATAAGCCAACTGCCGGTGTAGGCATACCTATAAAAAATGATTTTTGGTTTGTAGTGGTTATATTGAATTTTGCTAAACGTAATGCAGCAAAACAGGCTACTAAAAATGCAGGTACCATGCTTAGCATATTTGCCTCAAAGGTATCATTGGTATATATGCTTGCCTGAAAGTTATCTTTACCCGACATAGTTGCATTCCATAATAATTGAAATAGGATGGCAGATGGTGCTACACCAAAAGATATTAAGTCTGCCAGGGAATCTAAATCTTTACCTATAGGCGAAAATACTTTTAATGCACGTGCAGCCAAGCCATCGAGCAAATCGCATAGGGCAGCAATACCTATAAATATACTGCCCATATACATTTGCGGAATACCATATACTACCTGATAAGTAGGTAAATTAGTATGATCGCCCATACTCATAAATATACTTGGGTAGGCAGTAAATATGTATGCAATTGCAATGCAACCGCAAAATAAATTACCTAATGTAAGTAGATTGGGTAAATGTTTCATGAAGTATCAAATGTAACTATTATTCTACAATCTTGCAATTTGATAAAATAAGATTTTGCAAAAAACGTGAAATCAAATCAAAATAGTATTTCTAATTCTCTATACCTACAATAAACAAAAAAGGAGCATCTTTTCAGATACTCCTTTTTATTTTAAATAATATATTATTAATGAGCTACTACTATTTGTTTTACTATTTGTCCTTTTTCGCTGTTTATTTTTACAACATAATTACCGTTAGGTAAATTGTTTACAGAGAATGAACCTGCATATTTAGTTGAGGAAGCAACACTGTATTGATTTAGTATTCTACCGCTAATATCCATTAAAGCAATGGTGTATGCTTGTGGCTCTACACTTTGTAATTCTAAACGTACTACATTTTGAGCAGGTACTGGGAATACATTTGCTTCAAAACTATTTGTTACATTTTTTACAGCACTTAATTCGTAAGTACCATAGTAGTAGTAAGTTTTTGGGTCTCCGTTAGCAAATTCCCAACCTAAACCTGAGTTATAAGACTCGCCTGTTTTAGATGTCATTTGGAAATATCCGTTGTAAGTATAAGCGTACAACATAACATTATTCCAAGAACCGCTACCTGTAGAATCCCAATTTTGGTCTTGTTCTGTTTGAGGATTGTAACTTACAAAACTACTGTATAAAGCTAAATTTGTATTTAACCAAGTATTGTTAGCTGTATTCCAAATTTGATAAAGTTTAGAAATTTGGTTGCCTGACATATCATAAGCATAAGTGTACATATTAAAAGGAGTCCAAGAACCACCGTTCCAATTAGATTTTGTAACACTTAATAAACGGTTTGCAGTATCGTAAGTGTAAACGATTTGCATAGAGTTTACCCAACCTGCAGCGTATGTAGCATGTGTTTCTTGAGATTTATTATTATGAGAATCATAATAATAAGTTACTTCACCTGCTGTATCCCAAATACCTAAATTATAAGAGAAAGACATGTCTTGTAACAATAAATTTGTTGATGAATAAGAATACATATCCTTACTAACACTGCTCCAAGATGCACCACCCCAATTTTGATAAATAAAGGTAGAAACATTACCGTTAATGTCATACCAATAGTTGGATGCATTTTGATTAATCCATAATCCAACTCCTGAATTCCATTGTTCAACAATATTTTGGTTTAAGGTATTGTCACCGTTAAATGATTGAAAATACTGGTAGGAATTATAAAATGAATCGTTGGTAAGATTTTTAGTCCAAGTAACTTCATTATCAAATTTTAATTGATGCTTTAAATCCCCACCTCTTTGGTTTGAATAAAACAATGCAGAGGAGTCGGAATTTAAAAATATTGCTCCATTATTTGAGTAATTAGCTATGCCTATTAATCTAGACATAGTTGTTGATGAACTAGTTCTTTCAACTGGTGATTGCGCCTGCACATTTTGCATCATCAGAACAGGTATTGCAAGTGTTAAGAGTAGCTTCTTTCTTTTCATAAAAGACTATTTTTATTTTATTTATTTTTATGGTACAAACTGAAAAACCGATACAATGATAGTAATAAATTTTTACAACAACCAAATTTTTGTCAAAAAAAAATCATTGTTATATAATTTCGGCAAATTGAACTTTGTTTAACATGCTTTTATTCTCTTTTTAGTAGCCTAATATTACAACTAACTAAAATATTTTAAGATGGCAGCAAAATTATTTTACAGAAACTTTAATTTATTTCCGTTGCAAAAATAGCTTTTTTATAATTGAAAATGCAAATAAAATAAGCGTCTTTTTTTAAGTATTTTACTTTTCTAAAATAATGATTTT
>CAIWXG010000123.1 GCA_903916555.1 uncultured Bacteroidota bacterium | reverse complement strand
GCTAAGTGTTAATGCACTTTGCCCCATTGTTACATAACCAAGGCCCACATCTTGCAAGGTTTTTATTTTACGGTGCAGAAAGGGTACATTCACAAAAAAATCAATTGCCTCATCTACGGTCATATTCAGCACATCGGATATTGATTTCCCTTTGTAGCGTATTTCTAATGTTTCACGGTTATATCTTCTGCCATTACAGGTATCGCAATGCACATAAACATCGGGTAAAAAATTCATTTCAATCACTTTCATACCGGCGCCTAGGCAGCTTTCGCACCTGCCGCTTTTTACATTAAAAGAAAATCTGCCTGCTGTATATCCTCTAATTTTTGCCTCAGGCACTTGTGCATATAATTGTCTTATCTCATTAAAGAAACCGCAATAGGTAGCTGCATTGCTTCGTGGTGTGCGGCCTATAGGACTTTGGTCAATTTCTATAACTTTATCAATATGTTCTAAGCCGGTAATACTTTTATAGGGCATAGGCACTTGTTTAAAGTTATGATAACAATGTTTGCCTAAAATAGGGTAGAGTGTTTCATTAATCAATGTGCTTTTGCCACTGCCCGATACCCCTGTTACGCAAATAAAAGTACCTAATGGCAGCGATATAGATACATTTTTAAGATTATTGCCATTTACCCCTTCCAGAACCAACATTTTACCGTTGCCACTGCGTCTTTCTTCGGGTACAGCTATTTTTAGCGTATTATTTAAGTAGCCTGCTGTAATTGTTTGGTGCTTAATTACTTCTTGTGGCGTCCCTTGGCTCACTATTCTGCCACCATGTATGCCGGCAGCCGGCCCTATATCTATTAAATAGTCCGATGCCATCATAATATCTTTATCATGCTCTACAACCAAAACAGTATTACCGGTATCTCTAAGGTTTTTTAATGCCCGTATTAATTTCTGATTATCGCGTTGATGTAAGCCGATGCTCGGTTCGTCTAATATATAGGTAATACCTGTTAATTGAGAGCCTATTTGTGTTGCCAATCTTATCCGTTGCGATTCGCCACCACTAAGTGTGCGTGTAGGGCGGTCTAAAGACAAATAATGTAAACCAACCTCTATCAGAAACACTAAGCGGTCTCTTATTTCTTTTAATACGTCTCTGGCAATTGCATTTTGTTTAGTACTCAGTCTTGTTTCCAAACCGGTAAACCAATGCTGCAAATCTTGCAACGATTTAGCAGATAGTTGGGCAATATTGGTATTATCTATTTTAAAATAGAGGCTTTCTTTTTTTAACCTTGCACCATTGCAAGTGGGGCAAGGGGTTAATATCATAAATTTCTCAGCCCAAACCCGCACTCCTTCCGATGCTGTTTCGTTAAACCAACGCAAAACCATATTTATGATTCCTTCATAATCATGTTTATCTGAAAAATGAGTAATGTCTTCCTCGTTATTTGTATAGGTTATAATGCCCTCTTCATTACCATATAGTAGAATATTTAGTTGTTTTTCAGGAATATCTTTTATAGGAACATTTAAAGGTATCTTATTTTTTTTAGCTAAAAAAGTTGCCGCTTGAAATGCCGATGCATCCCGTTCGCCACCTAAAGGAGCAATACCGCCATCTGTAATTGTTTTAGAGGGGTCGGGTATTACTTCAGCCATATTAACTTGGTAAATACTGCCCAAACCTTTACAGGTAGTACAAGCACCATAAGGCGAATTAAAAGAAAATGTATTGGGCGATGGCTCTTCATAGGCAATGCCAGTATCAGAACACATTAATTGCTTACTGTATTGGTGTAGGGTATTATCGTCCATATTGGAAACAAAAAGCAATTCTTTACCTGTTTGTAAGGTTTTTTGCACACTTTGGCTTAGCCTGCTTTGTCCTTCACTATTTACTACAATTCTATCTACAACTAATTCAATATCATGTATTTTGTAACGGTCCAACTGCATTTTTTCTTTAAGTTCCTGTACTTCACCGTCTATGCGAACTTTAATATATCCTTGTTTTCTTAATTGTTCAAAAAGCTCTCTGTAATGGCCTTTACGCCCTCTAATGATAGGTGCTAAGAGCATAATTTTTTTACCTGTAAAGTTGCTTAATATATGAGCCACTATTTCTTCCTCACTGTATTTTACCATTATCTTACCTGTGTTATAAGAATAAGCGTCGGCAGCACGGGCATACAATAATCGCATAAAGTCGTACACCTCTGTAACTGTACCCACAGTGGACCTCGGGTTTCTGTTTGTTGTTTTCTGCTCTATTGATATTACAGGCGACAAACCACTTATTTTATCTACATCAGGCCGTTCCATATCGCCCATAAACTGGCGGGCATAAGCACCAAAGCTTTCCATATAACGGCGTTGCCCCTCGGCAAAAATGGTATCGAAGGCAAGCGATGACTTACCACTGCCACTGATACCGGTAATAACAACCAACTTATTTTTAGGAATATTTACATCAATATTTTTTAAATTATGCACACGGGCTCCCATTACCTCTATCATACCCGTAATTAATGGCTTCTTTTTTAGTTCTGCACTCATGGTAAGGTGCAAATTACACAAATGTTGCGTTATTGCAGTTAATATACCTATATTGCTTTTCTATTGTATGCTATACGTTCAATTAAAAAACGAATAAGAAGTACCTGTTTTTATACATTATTTTTAACTTTGCCTGCTTATTGTTTAAAGCTAAAATAAATGAGTACAGCCGAAAATAGTATATTAGGTTTAAAAATGCCTACCGACCCACGCTGGGCAGATTTAGCATCTATATCGCTGCAAGAAATATTAACAGACCATGCATTTTGCGAACAAAAAGCTGCAACACAATGTATATCATTAATTCAACACTATGCCGAGCGTGAGGTATTGGTAACGGCACTAGCACCAATCGTAACCGAAGAGTGGGGACATTTTAGAATGGTATGGGCTGAAATGAAAAAACATGGCTTTGAACTTGGCAGACAAAGAAAAGATGAATATGTGAATCTACTATTGCAACATGAACCTAAAAATGTAAAAGAAGAAGAGCGATTACTTAATAAACTAATGATATGTGCCTTAATTGAAGCGCGTAGTTGCGAGCGTTTCAGGCTATTGGCAGCCTACTTGGAAGACGAATATTTAAAACAGTTCTATTATAAATTTATGGTTTCTGAGGCAGGGCATTATCATTTATTTATAGAATTGGCTGAATGTTATTCACCTAAAGAAAAAGTAAGGGCAGCATGGCAAAAATGGCTTGGTATAGAAGAAAAAGTACTCGCACAATTGAAGCCAAGAGGCGACAGAATGCATTAGAATGTTTTAAAGCAGGGCAAAGGGATAAACAAACTAGTGTCTTGTTCTGCCCAAAGCAGCTTGTCATTCCGCCCGTTCTTCTTGATTTTCCATAAGGGCATCAAGAAATACGAATAAGCCCTTTCTGTGAAAGTATTCAAAGAACTGAAGCTAAATTAAAAAGTATATAGCTAAGAAACAGGAGAATAACTAAATTTATTAAAGACTTAATGCCTCTTCACAAAAAAACATACTTAATGCACCTTTATTTTTAGTTTGTATGTCGCCTCTATAAATGCAATCAAATTCCTGTTTTACGAGTTCGTAGGTAGTTTGAGAAATATTTATTTTTCCTTTTTGGCTATTTTGTAACATACAAGTAGCAGTATTTACCGTAACGCCCCAAATATCGTAAGCAAACTTTTTTAGTCCTACAATGCCTGCAACCACATTGCCGGTATGCACGCCTATACGAATATCAAATGTTTTATCGCCTAATTCATTTTTGCGTTCCTGCATAAATTGCCGCATTGCTAAAGCCGCATGTACAACATTAGCGGTATGTTTAGGGTCGGGTAGTGGTAAGCCCGCAACGGCAAGATAGGCATCGCCAACTGTTTTTATTTTTTCAATATTGTATCTACCTATAATATCATCAAAAGCTTTAAAGCAGGTATCTAATTCGGTTACCAATTCTTGTGGGGTCATTGTTTCGGCAACCAAATTAAAGCCTACAAAATCAGTAAAAAGCACTGTAACAGCATCAAAATATGTTGCATCTGCACTCCCTTTATTTTTAAGTTCTTCAGCTACTTCACTTGGTAGTATATTCAGTAATAAGTCGTCAGATCTTTGTTTCTCAATTTTTAGTAAGCTGTTTGATTTCTTTTGTATTTTTAAACTTCTAAAAATAATAAATATTAATGCTGCTAATAAAACAAAGCCAACAATAAAAAAGATAAGTTTTAATCGTTCCCTATCCAATTCCATACGATTCATTTTATTATGCATTTCTTGCATTTTAATTGTATCGTCTTTGGTCATTAATTTCTTTTCCGATTCCATTTTTATCTGCATGTCATGATACATTTCACGCAATTTCTCAATTGAATAGAGAGAATCTTTTATAGAATTGTATTGATTAATAACATCGTAAGCATCTTTATATTTACCTGTTTTAGCATATACTTTTGCCAGATATGGAGCAAACTCTAGAATACTTTCATCATCATTAGCCTCTTGACATATTATAATACTCTTGTTTAAATAATCCACAGCATTCATCAAATAGGTTGATTTTCCGGCTTTTTTCATTATATCAGATACAAATTCATCTGAATTATCAAAGTATAAATCATAATAAGCTTCACCTATATACCCTAAATAAATGCCTTTAAATTGTAATAATTGTTCTTCTTCTGCAATTTTATATGCTTTTTTGTAATATTCAAGAGCATGCATTAAATCATTTTTGTTCTGATAATGTAGTCCGGTAATAAAATCACAGAGGGCAATACCTTTTTTCCAATTTAATTTTGTGGCTAATTCTACTCCTTGCTCACCATAACTAATGCCGTTTTCTTCATTAATGCCTTTGTAATTTAAAGAAATATTATAAATAAATTTTACTTTATTGGTATCATCTTTAAGTTTGGGAAGTTCTTTTTGTAATGAATCGATGAGTGGCTGCCCTTGTTTTTGGGCAAAAATAGAAAAAGGAAATAAAACCAACAGAAGTACAATTAATTGTTTCATTATGTTTTATCAGTTTACAAAGAGTAGTAAATCACCTTGTTTTTTAATGTATTCGTATTCAATTGGTAATTCAGATAAGTCGAATAAAACAAATTTATTATTTGCAGCATGTTGAAATGTTTTTAGTATGTCTTTTTTCATAAATCCATCTATACTAATACCTTGTATATCAATGTTGCAATTATTACAATACAAATTTAAGATAAGTATTTTGTTTTTAAAGGTACTACTTTCAGACAATCTCCCAAGTAATGAATTTTTTTTATTTACATTTGAATGAAAATAACCACAACTTAATAAATATATATTCTTATTATTAGGTAATTCTTGTGTTTCTTTTAAAAGATTTTCTGCCATTAATTTATCTCTTTTCCTACCTTGAGATGGCAAACAAATGTCTTTATTGGTTACTAAGTATTTATAGTTATTGTATTGGGTTTTAAACAAGCTTTTAAAAGTTGCACTATCTTTTATAAAATCGTTTTGTATTTTTTTAAAGTAATGTTTACTTTGTCTATTGGTATAATGTAAAATAGATGTATCATGTAAATAGGGGGCTACCTGCAAAATTGCTTCTTTTTCTTTTGTGTTAAAATAATTTAATATGCAATCTATTGCTCTAAAATAGAAAAATGTTCTTTCAAAGTCTATACCAACAAAGTTGAAATCGGCAGATTTATTATAGATTTCCTTAGTTTGTTCCATTTCACGGGCATAATTAAGATTTTGTCCTACTTTATACAAGTAAGGAGGGTAGGACAAGTTGTAATTTGATTTTATATATGCATTATTTACTGCTGCTGTTGACCTCCCGTATTCAATAAAAACATCTTTTAGCCCATGTTTGCTGAATTTTTTTATAAATAAAATCCTTAGTTTATTAGTTAAAAAATAGTTATGATTATTTTCGCCTATTACAAATAAGTTTTTATTTTTCATTTTAGAACTAATTAAACTTGACGCATCATAACTTAATGAAAGAGTACTATCTGTATTCAAAGTTAAATAAGTGCGATGTTCGCATAAATACGTTTCTAAATTTTTATTATTTTCACTTTTATTATCAACTTGGCCAAAAGTATTTATTAGAAAAATTAAATTAAAAAGTAGTATAAGATAGCATTTCATTAAATAAATATAATATAATATTGTGATGAAAGTAAAATCCTTTCTTTGTTACAAGTTGCAAAGTAAGGTATTATTGTTTTGTAATTCAGACTTCATTTTATAATAAAAAGTTTGTTTATAATAAAAATAATTTAATTATATATTTTATTGCAATATTTTAATGCCATTTAATTGATTTAAAATATTTTTAGCCGGTCCGTGATTTGGGTTTAGTCTTAATGCGTTTTCTAAAGCTCTTTTACCTTCGGGGTATTGTTTATTATTGCAATAGGCAAAACCTAAATTATACCAAAAATCAGGGTTATTGGGTGCTGCTTGTGTGCATTTCCTGAAATTTAGAATAGCATCCTCAAATCTATTTTCTTTGCCTGCTGTTAAGCCTAAATTTACATAATACAAGGCAAGTGTATTAGACATAACCGGTATGGAAGGATATGTAGGGTAGTATTTTAGTATTGTATCATAATCAGACAATGCTTTATCCATTTCACCAATTTTAGTATAAGCTAAAGCTCTATTGGCATAAGCCGACATATATCTATTGTTTATGGAAATTGCTTTGCTCATATATTTAATAGCATTTAAAACAGCTTCTTTCTTTTTTGCGGGGTCTTCGGTATTTACCGATATTTCATCCCACGCAGTGCCAGCATTAGAATTAACGATTACGCTATTGGGTACACTTTGCACATCTTTTAAAAAAAGTACTGAGTTACATTGCCAATCTTTATTCCGCGTAAAAGTTTTAAAACCTGACGCACCAATAATAATTGCCATTGCACCAAACAGTAACCAATTTGCTGTTATTTGGTGTTTAATTTTTGTGTACCCTATATATAATAAATATCCAATAATTATTGCAAAACCAACAGAAGAATGGTATATCAAACGCTCGCCCATTGGCGAACCAACATTTACAAATATATTACTTATTAATAATAGAAAAGTAAAATAGAAAACTAACGCAAAACCAATTGGAAGCCGTTTTTTTATAAGTTTAAACATCCAATAAATTAATCCGGTGTGTATTATTAGTGAAACCCAGACAATTAAATTAGAAAAATCAACATAAGGAATTTGATTAAAAGTATAATCTACTGCTAATGGGTGTGGAAAAAATAAAAGTTTTATATAATTAAAAAGAACGAAAATTTCAGTAGCCTGTTTTTCAATAAAACTAGCAAGTATATAAGGATTGTTCATTACGTCACCATCCGTAATTTCTGTTGTTGGTTTTACGGCACTTGTTCTTAGTATAAAATATAGAATTAAGGGAATAAAATAAATTAGGCTTTTAATAATACTTTGTTTAATACTATAGTTTTTAAAATAATAAAAAGAAAAGGGTAATAGAAATACTAAAGCAACAGCATATTCTTTAGATAAAAGAGCTAAAAAATAGGCGCAAATTGCAAAAATCAAGTCCTTTATTTTTTTTGATTCTAAATATTTAAAAGACATAATAAAAGTTGTGCATATAAATAATAAAGAAAGAATCTCATCTCTACTTTTTACATTTGCTACAACTTCGGTGTGTATTGGGTGTATTGCGAATATTAAAGTGGCAAGAAATGCTGCAAGTGGATAGTCTTTTAAAACTATTTTTCTTAATAAATATAATAATGCAATAACAGAAAGTAGATACAATAATACGTTTATTATATGCCGTATATGCATATCTTTATCTAATTTATTTTTTCTTATTTGATAAGCTTTTGCTTGTCCTGCTTTTGTTGTATCCGAAAAATTAGTTCTATCTAAACCGAAAAATTGTTGTTCGGCAGCAAACGTAATTAAAGAGAGTGGCCTATATCTACCACCTGTAAGTTGATTTGATTCTTCATTTTGGCTACGTGTGTAACTTTCAAAAGCATCTACCATCAAAATTTTAGGAATGCCCGAAAAGCCCGATTGAACATACTCGTTTTGTAAAATAACCAATAAATCATCATAAGCCCAGCTATTTGAAAACGTATTGCAATAAAAAACAAAACTTATTATACTTATTATTATTGCTTGTATTTTAAAACTATATATTCCTTTATATTCCTCTTTTTTTATAAAACTAATTTCATTATTATCAATTATAGATTCTTTTGCGTTGTTTTTTATTTTAATATTTTTTTTGATTTTTTGTGCCATTTAAAGATTTTTGAGATTAAAAATAAATAAAATGTAATTATAAATGAAATAGGTATTATAAAATGAAAAATAATAAAATTTTAAGTTACACAATATAGTATAAATTAGATACTTGTTGTGAAAATTATCAAATATAAAAAATATTTAATTTAATAACTT
>CAIWXG010000122.1 GCA_903916555.1 uncultured Bacteroidota bacterium | reverse complement strand
TCTTTTTATTAAGAACAAAAATAAGTTTAATAAAAACAAAATAGACAAACTACAAATATTTTTATAGTTTATTTTCACATTGATTAATGTAATACAACAATGCAATCACATATAAACATTTCTTTTACTTAAAATAACTACCTATTATCAACAATTCCATTATGTTTTTTAACAGCCCTATATAATTTATAATGGTTTACTGCCAAAATAATAGGGAAAGTAATTAAAGAAGTAAAACCTACTGCAAACATAGCAGCACCTGTATTCATTTTATTATCATTATTACTATTTGCACCATTCATCATAACTTGGGTACCCAAAACAAACATAGCTATACCTTCATAAAAACCTGCTCTGCCCACAATTCTTGTTTTCTTGTATTTTTCTAAATAATCAAACCCTAATTCATTAGGTTTTATATTCAATTTTAAATTTTTATAAGTTAAAGGCAATAATGCACTTGTACCAACTTTCTGTATGTAATCGTAAACACGGGTATGAGAACTTGTATGCATACCTCCACCCATTGATGGGGAAGTTGAAGTGTACGTTTCTAACCGTCTGTAGATACTCAAATCACCTTCATATATTTTTCTCGCAAAAGTTCTTTTGCTAATATTCCCATAAGTGTTTCTGCCATCGCAATAAAAAGCAACTTCTTTCTTTTTATATTCTTTATTGTCTGCAATTACAAACCGAAAACTTTCATCAACTTTAGTCGCTTCCAATTTAGGGCCGTCTTTTAATTGTACGTAAGGTTGCGGGTTAAAAAAAGGTTCTTTTCCCAGCGGACGAATTGTTTTACAGGAATATAATAAAATAAAGGATACAAAAAAAGAAAACTATTTTTTTCATCAAGAGCATTTTTGCTCAAATATAGTCTCGAATTTCAATAAAATAAAATGCTGATAGAAAAAGAAATAGTTTATTTTAAGTATGTATAAAAAATAATTATTTTATTAAGGTTATGGGTACCATTTCTAAAAGTACTATAAATAGTATTGGTAACAACCTGAAAAATTTAAAAAAATGCAAAATATAGTATTCGTATTTGCTATATACATTTATTCAAATCAAGCTGTTGTATAACCAATTATGCTCACATTGTTGCTGAAGCCATAGCGGAGTGTATTGTGAAAAATGGGCAGTAAAAAATTGGGTTTTGCAAAATAATGCAATATACATATAATATTAATACATTTTATAATAAATAATATCATTTTCAATATATATCCCTAAAATTACAAAACTTGAAGTACTCTGCAAACAGGTATATATTTCTCACTTCACCATTGTATCCTATTACCATATCTTTTACCGAACCAAAACCTATAGCATCTTTCATTACATTAGATTCAAATAACTCACATACCCTTCTTGCATGTAAATCCTGAAATCGTAGAATCAATATTTAGTTGAGTATCTTACAAATATAATTTTGGGTGCGTTTTTAATGTCTATATGGTATTACTCATTGTATATTGTTCCAACTATTATACAAAAATAATAATACACATTTCGAACTGTTTTAATAAAAAATTGGTATGAAATAAAACTCCTTCACCTAAGCCATTAACCTTGAAAAGGGACTAATGGACAAAATTAAATAAAGTGAATTATCAAAAAAAATTAGGCTGCCCTTTTTAGACAGCCTAATAAATAGTTTCAATAGATAACACTGCTATTGCACAGCACCACTAATTGATGAATTATAGCTTGTGCCGGTTAAATTATCTATAACAGGCGAACATTCCATTTGACCGTTTATATTATATTGCCATTTAATACTGCCGGTAGCAGTATCTAATGCATACAGATTTTTGTCATAGCTACCTACATATACAACACCGTTATATGCAATAGGGCTAGATTTTATGATACCGAAAGATTTAAACTTCCACTTTAAACCACCGTTTATTGCATTTACACAATATAAATTATAGTCGTTACTACCTATATAAATCATATTATTATATGCAAAAGGAGATGAATTTACATCACTGTTTGCACTATCAATCCATCTTGGTACATCGTCTGCAATATCAATAGAATAGATATGAAAATCGGCACACCCAAAAATACATGCACCACCATATAATGTTGGCGAGCTATTTACAGCACCCTTAGTTTTATATGCCCATTTTAATGTGCCTGCAACAGTACCGGTTGTATAAATACTTAAAACCATACTGTCGTTACAACCTATAAACAATAAAGAATCGTTCATAGCTGGCGAAGATGAAAACTGAACACTATATCCTGGTACAGTTGGTACAGCAGTATATGTCCAGTTACCTGTTGTTGCAGCCGAGCCTAATGTTTTATCTAAACAATATACATTTCCGTCCATGCCACCAAAGTAAACATAACCATTATATACGGTAGGCGAAGACGTTATTGGTGCAGCAGCTGTAAAAGACCAAGCAATTGCACCCGAACCGGTATCAAAAGCAAAAATAGTACCGTTAGACGTGGTCATGTATATTAAATTACCATCTGCCACAGGGGTTGCTGTAACATTATATCCTGACCCAATTGTAACCACAAATTTGCTTATAAGCGCACCTGTTTGTACATTTAATTTATAGACAGTATCGTTATTTGCACAGCATATATAAACAATTTCTTTATAAAGTAATGGTGATGCAACTATTGGACCAGAAACCCCAAATTCCCAATTTTTTTTACCTGTTGCAGGGTCAATTGCATAAACCACATGATTATCGCTGCCAATAACAATAGAAGGATAATAAGAAGGAGTTAAAGGTGCATCAGAACTATATTTTCTTGCACAACCTGTAAAAAGGAGTACAAAAAGACTTAATAATAATAATTTTCTGAAATTTTGTAACATAAATTATTTGCGATTTATTTTTATGGTTGCAAGATAATAAATTTTAATCAAAACCATAAACTGATAATGTAAAAGTAACATGTAGCTTACGAATTAACTAAAACCGAAAGAGAACTCTTTAAAAAATAAAAAAATCCGTCTTAGTACTAAGACGGATTTTTTATAACAAAAGTTGGGTTTTAATTAATTAAAAGTCATTTGTTTTTCTTTTTGTCTTTTTACTTGGTTTACTAAAGACCCAAACGCCAAATCAAACGATTCTTCAAAATTTTTACTTTGATGCTTAACAAAATAAGAATGACGAGGTACATATACTTTAATTTCTGCAACCTTATCCTTTACCTGATGCGAACGATTATCTAATCTTAAATAGACATCCACACCGATAATCTTATCATGAAAAGTTTTCAGTTTTTCAATTTTAGCATTTACATGCTCTAAAAGTTTGGTGTCCGCATCAAAATGCACTGTCTGAATTTGTACATTCATAATTATTGTTTTTTTTATTATTAAAAATATGAATCACCCCCTTGGATGACTCTGTCTGTGAATCTCTTTTAATTTATCAATATTATTGTGGGTATATACCTGCGTTGCTGCAAGGCTACTATGCCCCAATAAGTCTTTTATTGCCACAATATTAGCACCATTTTGCAATAAATGTGTTGCAAAAGTATGCCGCAATACGTGCGGACTTTTCTTATGCAATGTAGTAGCTATTGTAAGATACTGTTTTACAACTCTATAAATATACATAGCGTACAATGGCTCTCCATTGTCTAAAATTAATAAAAAATCTGAATTATATTTTTCTATTTTCCTTTTTTCTTCAATATAAAATTTTAAAGAATCAAGTATAGGCATACTTAAAGGCACTAGTCTTTCTTTGTTGCCTTTGCCCAAAATACGCAATTGCTTTAAGCTCCACTCTATATCCGTTTCCTTTAATTGTAATAATTCATTCCGTCTCATACCGGTATTGTAAAGCAGTTCGCATATCATTCGGTCTGTAATACCTTTAAAACCGGTTTCAAATTCTATTTCATCTAATAAAAATTCAGTTTCTGTTTCTTTTAAATAGATGGGTAATCGCTCGGGTAATCTTTGAGCATGTAGCAACCTAACCGGATTTTTTAATAAATCACCTTGTTTTATTAAAAAATTAAAATAAGTACTTAGGCTACTCATCTTACGGTTAATAGTACTTGATGTTTGTTTATCTTCTTTAATACCTGCAAACCAACTACGTAGGTGAAAATGGGAAATATCTTTAAGAGCAATGTTTTGAAAAGACAAATTAATATAATCATTAAACTGCAATAAGTCTTGCTTATAAGCAGTTAATGTATGAGTGGAGTATCTTTTCTCAAACTTCAGAAAATGGAGGAATTCATTTATCTTTTTGTCAAACATATCAAACCCTATTCTGTAAATTTACGAACTTACAAAATAGGGAACAAATATTTGTTATAATAATAACTTTGGGTTAAATTAATTTATGATTAATTCTGTATTAATCTAAGAATAAGCCGTTAGCCATTTGTTGTTTGTAAACAGCTTTCAACATCTCTGTACGACGTCTAATTGAGGGTTTTACAAAACATTGACGATCGCGAAGTTGATTTAGGATTCGTGATTTTTCGTACTTTTTTTTGTATTTTTTAAGTGCTTTGTCTATGTTTTCGCAATCTTTTGAATCAATAATAAGCATAAATAATTTTTTCTTTTGATTTAAATGGAGTGCAAAGGTATGTTTTTTGGGATTAGAAACAAATTTTTTTTCAATAATCCAAATAAAAAATAAATAACTTTAAATAGCTACTTTTTAAACAAGTTGTTTATTGTTTTGGGCTTCATTTTACCCTCAAGTATCAATTTAACGCCTTTTTTTATATCTCCGGAGGTTATATTATCATTCTTCCATGAATAGGGATATTCAGTTTGAGTACCACCGGAAATATCATTTTCACATAATGTAAAAATATCCGGCTCCGAATTCGTTTTTTGTATTACGAATGTCCTGTTTATCTTATTATCTGCCTTATTAAGTACATAAACCTGATTACAGGTATCATTTTTGTTTTTTGCTTCTTTATAAAATTTGTAAACTGTAATTACCTTTTCATTCCAAATTTCTTCGTCTATAGCTACATTACTATATTCTGCTAACTCTTTGGGTAGCTCTTTCTTAAAATAAGCTGTTTTATACTTATCAAATTGTTTATTTGCTTCTATGTATTTCCCTGCCCCATTGTATGCCTTCATTAATTTAGGATACAATTCATAATCTAATGGTGCTAATTCTAATGCCTTAGTGTAAGCATCGGCAGCTTTAATGTAATTTTTTGTAAACATGTACTCAATCTTGCCAATATTTATTAGGGTCAATAAATAAAATTTATTTTCTTTTTTTATATTATTTAGTGCTTCATAAAATCCTGCCAGTGCTTTATTGTAGTCCTTTAGTATATGATAAATGTGCGGAACCATGTAATAAGGTATAACGATGGTATCTTGTAATTTTACCGCTTTTTCAAACACAGCAACTGCACTGTCATATTTTTCTAACGAATAATATGCAAAGCCCAATTCTATAATGTATTCCTCATTTTTAGGCTCTGTTATCATTGCTTTTTCAAATTCCCTTATTGCCTCATTTACACGTTTCGTGTTTTGCAATGCCATTCCTTTTTCAAAATGTACATACCCGTCAAGAAGTCCTTTTTGTATTGCTTTATCGTAAAAATCTATTGCTTTTTCATGTTTTTCTAACTGAAAAAAAGAAAAACCAATCATGTATAACTGGTTGGCAGTTAGTATATCAGCTTGATTTTCAAACTTTACTATTTCTTTATATTCCTCATTATTATATAAATCCTCAATAGACTGGCCATAGCTCAGACTATTGATTAAGATTAAAACAATAATTATAAATATTTTTTTCATTTACTATTACCTATGCTTGCAAAATTACTAAATTGTAAATGCAAATAATGAAGAGCTTATCCTAAAGTTAAGAAATAAAACAATTTGTTTCTTGTAAATATGAATTATATTATTACACTTACAAAATTTACATAACAAAAATCATACTATTTATTTTCTGTTTAATTTCCATTTACTTAATGTTGTTTCTGTAGTTACATTAGCACTTTTGTTTTCTTTTGTTTCATTTTGCCATACATAAAAAGATAGTAGTGTTGCTGCATGTTCTTCATCAATATTTTCGGTATGCAAATATTCAGGCTTATAATATTTTTCAATAAATTTAGTATCAAAATTGCCGCTGCGAAAAGGTTCTGTGTTTACTGCCCATTTGCCAAACGGTAAAGTTGTTTGTATGCCCTGTATATAATATTCATCTATAGCACGACAAAGCCTGTCTATAGCCTCGTTTCTATCTTTACCATAAGCAACAAGTTTAGCTATCATAGGGTCGTAATAGATGGGTATGTCCATGCCCTGTTCGTATCCATCATCAACACGCACTCCGGGTCCTTTAGGTGGCTGATACATAATTAATTTCCCTGTATCCGGTAAAAAATTATTGTAGGGGTCTTCCGCACAAACCCTTAATTCAATTGCATGTCCGTTAATCCTTACTTCCTCTTGGGTAAAGGATAGCTTATTCCCTATTGCTACATTTATCTGCTCCTTTACAAGGTCTATTCCGGTTATCATTTCGGTTACACAGTGTTCCACTTGTAAACGGGTATTCATTTCAAGGAAGTAAAAATGTAAATGCTCATCTACTAAAAACTCTACCGTACCTGCACCATAATAATTACAAGAGCGGGCAACAGCTACCGCACACTCCCCCATTTGTTTCCTAATATCTTCGGTTAAACAACTTGAAGGTGCTTCTTCTATTAATTTTTGATGTCTGCGTTGTATGGAACATTCCCGCTCGAACAAATAGACATAATTACCATGTTGGTCGCCAATTATTTGTATTTCTATATGTTTAGGTGCACCTACATATTTTTCTATAAATACATCATCGTTACCAAAAGAATTTAAGGCTTCGCTTTTTGCAGCTCTTATTTGTTCTTCCAATTCACTTTCTTTTTCAACAATACGCATACCCTTACCACCGCCACCTGCCGATGCTTTTATCAATAGCGGGAAACCGGTGAGTTTGGCTATTTCTATTGCTTCGTTTAGGTCTTTTAGTGGCTGGTCGGTACCGGGTACTAATGGCACATTAAATTTCTTTGCTGCTTGCTTTGCACCTATTTTACTTCCCATTATTTCTATAGAATGGGCAGAAGGACCGATAAATAGGAAACCTGCATCGCTTACAGCTTTAGAAAAAGAGGCGTTTTCGCTTAAAAACCCATAACCGGGATGTATTGCTGTAGCACCGGTCTTTATGGCTGCTTCAATAATCTTTTCGCCCCTTAAATAAGATTGTGATGATAATGCAGGCCCAATACAAACAGCTTCATCTGCATATCTTACAAACGGCATATTTCTGTCTGCTTCCGAGAAAACAGCTACCGTTTTAATACCCATTTCTTTAGCTGTACGCATTACACGCATAGCAATTTCGCCTCTGTTGGCTACAAGTATTTTTTGCATAAGGTGCTAAATTAATATTGATTTTGCAATTAGGGCATCTTATTTCTAAAATTGAAGAAAATTTGTTTTTCATTTCATTTAAAATAATATAACAACAAAATATATAATAATAAAAATCCTGCAAAAGCAATCAAAAAATTATTAGGAATCTTGATGAATTATTTATTTGATTTCCCTACCTTTGCAGTCCAAATTTTTTGGCGAGGTAGCTCAGTTGGTTAGAGCACAGGATTCATAACCCTGAGGTCGGGAGTTCAAATCTCCTCCTCGCTACATAGTAAAATGGAATTTACACCAACGTGTTGTAGATTCCATTTTTTATTTATTCTCTATTTTTTAAAATTATAAGTCAGGAAGTATAAATAAAGCTTGTTTAAAGGTACCTTTAGAACTGCAATTAAATTAAAAGAGTTATAGCTAAGAATTTAATTACTTTCATTTAGCTTTGTCAAGGTGAATGCCTTCAGAGAAGGAATTTATTCTTACTTCCGGATTCCCTGCGGAAAATCCGGAAGAACTTGGTTAATTTCTAGTTGATTATTAGTTAGCAAATTATTTGTCAGAGCTTTGGCGACGTGCCACATTAAAACTGGCGGGACCGCATTCCCAATTGCTTTATATTGTCTGTTTTCTGAAACGATGTCAAGATTGAAACTTTCAGGAAAAGATTGAATACTTGACGCTTCTCTTGGCGTTAATCTTCTGTATCTTTCGTCAACCATTAATACAGGGTCTGTTCCATTTAAACTAACTTTTGCTAAATGTGAACTAATTGTATTGCAAGGCTGATTTAAGTCTTGAACACGTCCTTTATTCATTTTTTCTCTTACTCGTAACATACCGTCAACTGCTCTTTGACTGAAAAACCATTTTTCGTCTTTATTGGCTTTTTTGTCAATTACTTGTTTCAGCTTAATTTTAGAACCATTTAAAGTCGATGGTTGAGGAAAACGAAAATTAAAATAATCTTCAAAATCCCTAAATCCAACAATAAATACACGTTCTCTTTTTTGAGGAACGCCAAATTCCGAAGCATTTAAGAGTTTGTGATGTATGTAATAACCTGCCTTTTCAAATTCTTTAACTATCATTGGAAATGCTTTGCCTTTGTTTGCTGAAAGCAAACCTTTTACATTTTCGCCAATAAAAAACCTTGGCTTTTTTTCTTTTAGAACATTAACCATTTCGAAAAATAATTTGCCTCTATCGTCTTTAAAACCAAGTCTAGGAGGATTTTGAGCACTTATTGAAAATGATTGACAAGGAAATCCGCCCAATAAAATATCATGGTCGGGTACTTCACTTGGTACAATATCTCTCACATCTTTTAATTCACATTTATGCGTAAAATTATTATTATATATTTTAGTCGCATAGGCATCATTGTCAACAGCATAAACAACTTCAAAAGGCAAAGCACCAAAATGCTTATTAAGGAAATTGAAATCTCCTTGAATACCTAAATCCATTCCGCCACAACCACAAAAAAGTGATGCGACTTTTAGTTTTGTATTTCCATTAATTTCTGCCATTGTCCTGATGTTTTAGAAAATTCAACTACTAAATTTTTGTCCACTTTAATATTTCCTTGAGAATGCTGTTTTACGGGATTTTGAATAACGAAAATATTTTTCTCATTATCATTTACTACTAAATAATAGATATAATAATTTTCTCCCATCGTTTCAGCTGTATCCCATTCGTTTGGAGTTAATTTGAAACGATTATTATTAATTGCTTTTCGAGATTTAGTGGTTTTCACTTCAATGTATCTCTTCTTTTTCTCTATTTCAATACTTTGAATATCATAACCAACGCCAAGAGGAGTAGGGATTTTATTAATCAAATGTTGTCGATTTGATTTTTCTTTGGTTCTTAAATATTCGTGAGCTAAAATTAAACTTTCGCCGTAATCGCCAATTATTTTTGTTGGAACTTTTCTGTCTCCAGGCATTCGAGAATAATATTCTTGTATTAGACTTGAAATATTTTCGGCTTGTGATTTATCTAAATGAGGTGCAAATGCTTCAATATTATCAAAGCTGTTTGCGTAAGCAAACCAGCTTTCTTCTATTATCGCAATTTCTGGATTTGATATTTCCTTTTGTTTATAGAACTTATCGTATGATTTAAACCAAGTTATATTTCCTAAATGGTAATTTATAGCTTCTTTATTTTCATCGTTAAGATAGTAATAATAGCCTGTACCCTTGTGTTGAAGCAAGTTTGCTAAAACCATATAATCTAAAATATCGCCTGCATATCTACAAACATCTCCGTTTGAAGGATATGTGCCAGTCGTTTCATTTTTGAGTTGGTCGTATTTGTGGTCGTATTCTATTTTTTCAATTCGGTTTTTCAAAATTAATTTCGCAACATCTTTTGGATGTCTTCCATCTCTAGTAACTCTTAAATCAAAATATGCACATTGTGTTAATTCTTCGGCTGTTAAACTGAATGGTTTGCCAGTTATTTTTTCTCCTTCAATTAATAGTTGTAATACAAAATTGCAAGGTTTAAATTTTATACGAGCTTCAATTTGTTTAATCGCATTTTGTGATTTGATATGTCCTCCTGGATATTGAAATGAATATAAAAAATAGTTGAAAAATTCGTCTAAATATTGATTGTTTGCTAATCTAACAGCAGTTTTACTTGGTTGTAGAAAACCATCTTTTTCTTGAATAAAAGCAAATAATGCAGAAATTTCAGTTCTCCAATTATCAATTGTTTTTTGTGTTGATGTAGAATTTTTCTTAAACCCAAACAAGACTTTGTTTAATTCAGAATTAAACTCTTTTTCTGTCAGAATACTCATTTCCGAAATTGATGTCGCAACATAAAGTAAAACTTCCTCGACATCGTTTTTAAAACGAGGTCTTACTTGATGCAAACGAAAAAAATATTCGTCAGGTATTTTATATTTTTCTTGCTTACTCATAAGTATTTTTTTATTTCTTTGGCTAACACCTTTGCCAATATTGGCGGTACGGCATTTCCCACTTGTTTATACTGACTTGTTTTACTTCCTAAAAAAATGAATGTGTCGGGAAACGATTGTATTCTTGCACTTTCTCTAACAGTTGGCACTCGATTATATTTGTAATGAAAATGATGTCTGTGTCCTGTGTCTATTGTAAAACTTGGTTTTTGGCTGTTTAATCTTGTCCAAGCAATATTTACGTTTCTAGTCTTATGTAAGTGTTCAGGAAGATTTTTGTAATTACCACCATCAGGAACCAATGAAATAATTTCAACTGTTTGTTCACTGTGTTTTGTTATTTCGTGATTGAATATTGAATATGAGCCTTTTCTAATCATTTTTTGATAATCAGATTTTGGTTCTGTTTTATATTTTGTGCCATCAGAAATTGTATTTTCTGTCAAATCAGAAATTGCTTCTTTTGAAGTAATTGTTTTTTGATTGACTGGTAATGGAAATATAAATTCCTCTTTATTTTTTGTTCCTATAAAAAATGCTCGTTTTCTATTTTGAGGAACTCCAAATTCAGAAGCCAATAAAACCTTACAAACAACTTTATAACCTAATTTTTCAAAGTCTTTTATTATTGTTTCTTTTACTATCCCTTGCCCCATAGAAACTATGTTAGGAACATTTTCCATTAGAAACACGCTCGGCTTATAGAACTTTACGAAGTCTACAAATGATTTATATAATTTATTTCTTTCATCGTCTATTATCCTTTTACCTGCTATAGAAAAGCCTTGACAAGGAGGGCCACCAATTATTAAATCAACTTTTTTTATCCCTGTTTTTAAGCTTATTTCTTTCGGATTTTCAACAAATAAGTCAGCCACCAAACCTTTAGCATTGTTGTGTGTATTTTTGAAAGTTGTAATTGCATCTTTCCAATGATCAATACCTAAAACAACATTGTAACCAGCTTCTATAAAGCCAAACGAAAGTCCACCACAACCACAAAATAAGTCAATAACAGTAGGTTTTGTATTGCTCATTTTTGTTTGTGTATTTTTAAATATTCAAATTTCTCTTCAGCTACCAACATGGCTTTTATAGCATTTCTTTCGTCTTTAACAACATCATAAATTTGGTCTGCAAGCCAAAGTGTTAATAATTCATCATCATTTACTTTAAGAATTACTGCAATTTTTAACACAGTTTCTTTTTTTGCATGTCGTTCACCACGTTCAATTTTACTTAATTGAGCTGTGTCCATTTCAAGTATTGATGCAACTTGCCTTAAAAGTAAGTTTTGTTCTTCTCTTAAAGTGCGTATTTTATTCCCGAATTGGCTACTCATTGTCTTTTATTTGACTTGACATTATTTGGCAAATATAATGCAATAATAATTAATGATTGATTTTTTTTTGTCCGTTCTTCCGGATTTTCCGCAGGGAATCAGGAAGTAAAAATAAGCCCTTTCTGTGAAAGTACTCAAAGAACTGCAGTTATATGAAAAGAGTTATAGCTAAGCATTACATTAATTTAGCTTCGTCAAGGTGAATGAGAAGGAGTTTCTCTTACTTCTAGATAAAATCCGGCATACCGAATATACCTACAGATCGATTCTACTTTTTCTTAAAACACACCCAAAACCAAAGACCAAATAAGTAAGTTCAATGCTACGAGAAAAAGTTCTTCAAATGTGTTGAAAACATTTAGGGAAATGTATTTTAAAACACTATTTTTGATTTCCAAATCTCTGAATTATGGATTATAGTCTTGCTGCAGCTTTTAGAATTATTGCCGACAATTGGTTAATGCTCGTAAAATACACGATTATTGCTGTAGTAGTTGGGATAGCTCTATTTATAGCCATGCCAAAAAAATATGAAGCCAGCACCGTTTTTATATTAAGAAATCCAATTTTTGCTGACAGAAACAACATCTATAATTACGAAGCAAAATTTTTGAACTATATAGCAGATGATAATGATGTTGACCAATTAATATCAATGGCATCGTCTGATTCGCTGAAAGACAAAGTTATAGATAGTATGCACTTGGCAACTGCTTATGGATTTGACAGTACAGATGCTGAGGAGAGACACAAACTAAGGTTAAAGTTTCAAAAACGGCTCTTAATATATAGAAACGAATATAAAAGCATTATACTGTCCTATAAAGACAAAGACCCGGCAAGGGCTGCTGCAATAGCCAATCTTTGTGTTGACCTGCTTGAAAAATCTCTTCGTGGCTTTTATAACGGGATGCGGAAAAATGTGTATGGCTCTATTATGAGTAAAGTGCACCAGGAAGATAGTGTAATAGAAGTGCTTACTGATTCACTTTCTAAGCTGAGGGATATTTATGGTATTTACGACATAGTAAGCCCTTCGCGGTACAACCTTATGCTGAGTGGCATAAAAAATAGTGGCAAGGATGGATTTGCCAAGGGCATTGAAAAGGTTCAGAATGTGGAATCAATAAAAGACGAACTTGTTGGCGACCGTGCAAAACATCTTTCATTAGCCAACCAGTATTCTACCGGGACCGGAGACGATGAGATGCGGCTAACACATGTAATACAAAAAGCAACACCACCATTTAAGCATTTTGTACTCAATCTGTTTATTAATGCCGGTGTAAGTGCAATACTTGGCTTGCTGTTTGGTGTAGTGATACTATTTGCTAAAACATTTTTTCACAAAATGAATACAGATAAGATTTGAACGTTTCTAAAACTAGCAGGCATTCCAATATTTTAATGGTAGTGGGGATGATTTCTCTCCTAGCTAGTGTGGCGTTTTATGTCCTAACTCAAAACCTGCTAATCCTATCTGCTCCTTTTGTGTTGTTATACTTGCTTTTATGCATTTCTAACTGGAAATTTGCCTATTGGATACTGTTAGGTTCCATTATAATTTCGGTTCAAATGAGCCTAGTAAAAACCTTGTCCCTATCGCTTCCTGACGAGCCTGTCTGTTGGATACTCTCTGTTGTTTTGGGTCTTGTCATAGCTTCTAGGTCGCGGGTAATACCTCACTGGTGGACGAAAAACCCGGTAATCATAATCATCTTTATACAATTTTTATGGCTGCTTGTAGCTGTACTGTATTCTACTGTTTTCTTTTTTTCAGTTAAGTTTTTATTCGCTAAAATATGGTATCTAATTTGTTTTTTAATTTTCCCAATTTTTATCATTAAGAATAAAAAAGACTTCAAAAATCTATTCTTCTGTATATTGATTCCACTGGTTGCAACTATTGTTATAATTCTAATCCGCCAGATATTTCTTAAATTTTGTTTCAACTCCATTTCCACCGCAATAGGCAACATTTATGTAAATCATGTTGAGTACGGAGCTGTTTTATCCATTTGTTACCCAATTATCTGGGTCGCTTGGTCATTATCGCGAACTTCAATAAAGAGGAAGCAGTTTTATTTTATTTTAATACTATTATTTGCCCCTATTTTGTATTTTTCTTTTGCTAGGGCAGCCATATTGGCTGTATTATTCGCTGCATTTACGGGCTATGCTATAAAGAAGAAATTTGCAACTTATATTATGCCTTGCGTGTACGGAATAATGACTGTATCGCTTTTTTACTTTATTAGCGGCGATAAATATATTAACCTACGACCGGACTATGACCATACTGTGATGCACAATGATTACGCCAGCCACCTAATGTCAACCTTTCAGGGCCGGGATGTGTCGTCTATGGAGCGGTTATACAGGTGGGTAGCAGCCATAAGGATGAGTGCAGACAGACCTCTGGTGGGTTATGGGCCACACGGTTTTGTCGAAAACTACAAAAGGTACACCTTATCTATTTTTAAAACATTTTCAAGTGAAAATAACGAACGGTCCACCACACATAACTATTTCCTTTTTATGCTTACAGAACAAGGATGGCCGGCAATGCTACTTTATGCATTGCTTATTGCTGTAGTGCTAGCCCGCGCCCAGAAAACCTATCATAGACTCACAGACAGATTTTATAAAGGATGTACGCTGGCACTTGCGATGGCATTTGCCGCAACATTCGTTAATAATTTTTTCTCTGAATTTATTGAAACACACAAGGTCGGCGCCCTTTTTTACCTAATAATAGCTCTGTTACTTATATTAGAACAAAAGAGTAAAGACCAAGAGTTAACGCTTGATGAAGTTACGGATACAACTGTTCTGGTCTAAGTTATTCAGAAGTCCAATTATTCGAAGCATCCCGCTTTCAGGTCTTTAATAATTAAACAATCTCAATACCCGATTTAAAAATTTCATCTACAAAATGGGGCTTAATCTGTGTATTTTGTTTTTTATTTCATTATCATTTGAACCATAAAAAGGTGTTCAGGGTTTACTATTAATTCTTCACTTGTCGGGTGTATAATCACATCCATATCTTCTATGGGTATAGCTCCAAGAATGGTACTGAATCTCCCGGTAAAACGATTGCTCTACATGTTGTTTGCCTGTTCCTAAATCTTAATTCAACCGGTGCAACTACATCGTATTCTGCAACTACACTATTTGCAAGTTGTACTTTTCTTTTTTCAATAACCGGAAATCGTAAAATTTCCTAGATACTTTCATTGATAGCAAGCATTACAGAACCAATATCTACCTGCATTTTTACTTGCAATCGTTTTACCTCTTCTTCTCCAATAATATTTTTTTGTGCTAAAACAATGTCTGCTCCATTTATCAGTTCCATACCTGCATATATTAATCCCATAAATATACTTTAGTGATAAAAGCACTAAAGTTTATCTTCAATAGATAATAAAAACAGCTAATAAAAATAAAGGGAAGAATTTTCTATTTTATAAGGACAGCTACTTATTCTTATCCGCAATATTTTTCACTACTTTTAACCAAACAGCTATAACTTCTCTTTTAAGTATAAAGTAGGTAAACTGCACTAGCAATTCACAAAAGTAAATTAGTAAAAACAAGGGACTATGGTAAACATAAGTAATTATTTTTGTGTTTTATGATTATTTTATACTAATTTCGCTACTTTGATTATATTTACAGCGACAACTGAAGGCAACATCTTATGTTAAAAAAAATATTCTCTATTTTACTTATTTTGGTAGTTTGTTCTGCCTATTTTTTCTCATGTAAAAAATATCCACCAACCACAAGCGACCCAACTCGTAATTTCTTTCCATTAACATTTGGTCAATACGTAACCTACGATGTAGATTCTATTTATTATTTGGATAGTTGCCAGCAATATGAAATAAAATCGCAGCTAAAATATGTAATTACAGATACTACAAGAGACAAAAATGATTCTGTAATCTATATTCTTAATGTTTTTACGCGTCAATACGATGGTGATATTTGGCAATCTCAAGGTTATAATGTTGCATTAAGTATTCGTGCCAATGCCGATAGTATTTGTGTTACTCAAGATGGCAATACCTATACAAAAATGAAATTCCCGGTTACAGAAAGTTATAATTGGGCAGGCAACTATGTGGTACAATACCAAATACCTACAAATGCTTATCTGCAAGGCTGGAATTATCAATACCAAAAATTGCATCTGCCTTTTAATGATAATCTACATAATTACCAAAATACAGTTACTGTACTTGAAGATGATGAATCGGTAAACTACCCAAGTGTTGATTCAGCTGTGCCTGCATACCGTACTTACGCTAAAGAAGTTTATGCTTATAATATAGGTATGATTTATAAAGAATGGACACACTGGACTTATAGCCCTAACTCATCGAAATGTGTAAAGGGTTATACAGTTATTATGCGTGCAGTTGACCACAATTAATTTTATGTTCATTAAAATTGCTGTTTTTTTTGCTTTTATAGCTTTATTATTTACAGGAACAGCAAATGCACGCCAGTTTGCTTTTAGAGTTAATTTCACTGACAAAAACGGAACGTCATATCGCTTAGATAGTCCATTGTCTTATCTTTCAGCAAGGGCTGTATTAAGACGAACTACACAAACTATAAGCATAGACAGTACCGACATACCCGTAAATAAATGGTATATAGATAGTGTTTTGGCTCTTACAGGTGGCAAACTTCATGAATCATCTCGCTGGTTAAACATGTGTGTTATTTTAATAAGCGATTCTACCTTAATTCACGCATTAGATACTGTTCTGTTTGTTAACGGGTATAGCTTTGAAGCCTATTATTCTGGTATCTTGCATAAATCTACACCCAAAAATGTTGAAAAATTAACTAAAGTAAATAATTCTGAACGTGTAACCAGTGGCGATGCTGCCTATTATAATCTTACATGGGCACAAACAAATATGGTTAATGGTAATTATCTGCATGATTTAGGGTATAAAGGTGCAGGTAAACTAATTGCCGTTTTTGATGCCGGTTTCGCTTATACCGATACGCATATCGGCTTCGACAGTTTAAGGGCATCGGGCAGAATAATAGATGAACATAATTTTGTTTTAGACACCTCTTATATTTATGCTTACGACCCACATGGCACCGAAGTATTAAGCACAATGGCAGGCTATGTTCCCAATACTTTTGTAGGTTCGGCACCATTGGCTATGTATGCACTTTATATATCTGAAGACGATAATACCGAGCAGCCTATAGAAATGATTAACATGCTTTGTGCAGCAGAACGTGCAGATAGTATTGGTGCAGATATTATTACCGAATCATTAGGCTATGATTTATTTGATAACCCCGCATTCGGATTAAATTACAGCACCGATTTAGACGGCAAAACAACAGTAGCAGCAATTGCAGCTAATAAGGCAACCCAAAAAGGCTTATTATGGGTGGCTACTGCCGGTAACGATGGTACAGGATACCTTACTTGGGGCAATCATATTTTAACACCGGGCGATGCTGATAGTGCATTAACAATTGGTTCGGTAGAGCCTACGGGCATTATTGCATCAAGTAGCGGATTTGGACCCAATACTGTAGGGCAAATAAAACCAGATGTTTGCACACAAGGACAGCCCGCAACCGTATTTAGTACTACTGATTATAATTCTGCTGATGGAACTTCGTTTTCTACACCACAAATAGCAGGCTGGGCAGCTTGTTTATGGGAAGGCTGCCCTTACGCTAAGCCCTATCAATTAAAACAAGCGATAAGACAGTGTGCCAATAAGTTTACCACTCCCGACAATCAATATGGTTATGGTATTCCTAATTTTCAATGTGTATCGCAACTACTTTATGTTAAAGATACTCCTAACCCGGAGCAAATAAACAATTGGATTACTACCTTGCAAAATCCCTTTTCAGCAACTTTAAACCTTAGCATTGTTGCAGGAGTATCTGAGAATATCCATTTCGAAATTATGGATGCTATAGGTAAATCAGTTCTATCTATGGATAGCTATTTTGTTACCGGTTACTATTTACCTTTTTCTATTAATACCGCATATTTGCCTTCAGGTATTTACTTTTTAAAAGTTACCTCTTCAAAACAACAAAAGGTATTAAAATTATTGAAATTATAATATTACAAAGGGTCCACATCAAATACTATTGATACATTTGAATTGCCTCTTGCACCAAGTAATAAGCTTTTTTGCGTTTTCAAAAAAGATTTTAAATTATATAACAATTTATTATCACGTTGTGCTTTTACCCAAATTTCGTGTATATATTGGTTTCTTACCCTTGATACCAACGCCGGACAAGGTCCTTGTACAACAATATTGCCTGTGAATGTTAACAATGCATCAGCCATCATTTTGGCAACTAAAGCAGCCTTTGCATCATCTATATGTTTAAAAGTAATTTTTATGAGCCTGCTGAATGGAGGATAAGCAAAGTGTTCTCTATACTGTATTTCTTGTATATAAAATGAATGCACATCATGATTTTTAACCCATTGTAGTACAGGGTGGTTTAAATTATAGACCTGAATAAATACTTTCCCTTTCCCGTCTGCCCTGCCTGCCCTGCCACTAACCTGTTCCATAAGCTGGAAGGCTCGTTCATTTACTCTGAAATCGGGATAGCTAAATAGCGTATCGGCACTTAAAATACCTACTAAACTTACGGAAGCAAAATCTAAGCCTTTCACAACCATTTGAGTACCAACTAATATATCTATTTTATTATTTTCCAGTTTTTCAAGTAGTTCAGCCATACTGTTTTTCCCCCTCATGCTGTCCACATCCATTCTTGCTATTCTGGCATTTGGGAAAATTTGTTGCACCTCTTCTTCTATCTTTTCCGTACCAAAGCTTTTGCTTATCATTTTGCTGCCACCACAACGCAGGCATGTATGAATTATTGCTGTTTTTAAACCGCAATAATGGCAATGCAAGCGGTCGGAACTTTTATGATAAGTTAGCGATACAGAACAGTTTTTGCATTGTGGTACCCAACCACAAGAAGTGCAAAGCTGAAAAGGTGCATAGCCTCTTCTATTTTGAAAAAGAATAATTTGCTTCCGATTTTGCATGGCTTCCAGCATAGCTTGCTGTAGTTCGGGTGTTATAAGCTTTACACCCAATTGTTTTACCGTATCTAACGATTTGGCATTTATAATCTCTATTTCGGGCATGTTAACACCCTGATACCTGTCTTTTAAAGGTATGTATGCATATTTGCCTTGCTGCACATTATATAAGGTTTCAACCGACGGTGTTGCAGAACCAAGAATTACTTTAGCTTTATATAAAGAAGAAAGATAAATAGCTGCATCTCTAGCATGAAACCTAGGGGCAGGGTCTTTCTGTTTATACGAACTGTCGTGTTCTTCGTCTGCAATTATTAAGCCCAAATCGGTAAATGGCAACCATAGTGCAGACCGTGTGCCGGCAACAACTTTATATATACCTTTTCTTACTTTCTCCCATATCTCTACCCGCTCGTTATTACTGAAATGGGAATGATACACGCCCAAACTATCGCCAAAGTAGGCATATAAGCGACCTACTAACTGGGTTGTAAGCCCAATTTCAGGTACCATTAAAATTGCTTGTTTGCCTGCTGCAACACACTCTCTAAGTTTTTCTATGTAAATAAGGGTTTTACCGCTACCGGTAACCCCGTGCAACAACGCAACGTTTTTATCTATAAGTAAGGTGTTAAGTAGCGTATATGCATCTTGTTGTGTAGTGCTTAATTTTACATCTTTAAGTTCTTTTATATTGCGTGATAAAATTCTATCTACATTAACTTCTTCTATACTAAAAACCCCTTTATCAACCATACTTTTTAGCTGAGTGGAAGTAGCATCTATTCTTTCTAATAAATGTGCTTGTCTCACAATACCCTTATTTTTAATGGATAGCTCGGTATAAGCCATTAAAATTTCTATCTGTTTCGGGGCTCGCTTAAGCTGCTCGTACAGTAATTTAAGCTCATTTTGATTACTATATATACCTGCAAGTGTTACTATCTTTTCTTTTCGTGGGCGATAAGTGTGTTCTAAAGCATCGTTTATTTTTACTGCTTCTTTTTCAAGTAATTCGTTAAGTACAGGGGCAAAATGACGGATACCGACTATGGTGCGTAAATCGCTCATAGAAATTTCCTTTTTCATTTGCAATGCTTCGGCTGCTAAATATCCTTCATCTGTCCAGTCAAATACTGTATTTTCATCTGCTATCCACAACAGGCTTGTTTCAGCTATTAATTTAAGGTGTGCAGGTAGGGCAGCTTGCAGTACCTCGCCGGGTGCTGCCATATAGTAATTACCTACCCATGCCCAAAACTGTAAATGCAACTCGCTTACTATTGGGTCTGTATCTATAATGTTTTTAATAGGTTTAACAATATAGGTTTCGGGTTTATGATAATGCAAAGCCGCTACCACGCCCGAATACTGTTTGTTGTTGCCCAATGCTACCTCTACCCGCATACCCGGTTTTAATAGTGCCTGCATTTCTGTAGGCACACCATAGGTAAGCAATTGTGGTAGGTTTAGCGGTAAAATAATATCTGCATACATAATTTACAAGCTGCAAGTTAAGCAATTGCTGTGTATTGTGTGGGTTGGTGTTTTGGAGGTGAATTATATATCGTTTTTTTAGGATGGTATTAGATATGTCATATCAGAAAAGATATGACACCCTTCCTAATACCCCAATCGTTTCAATTCTTCCACTACCTCTTTTTGTGTTTTTATTTTTGCTTCTCTTGCTTTTCCATTTATGGCGCCTTCAAAACCACCTTCTAGCTTTTTACTTATTTCATCCATCTTTCTTAATTTACCTATATATGGCAGCATCTCGGGAGTTATATTGTTGTAAACTGTTGTTGAATAAAAATTACCAACCAATCTGTTTTGTTCGTAAACTGTTTTATTGGTTATAATAATTAGCTCCTTGGTTTTATCGGTATCAGCATTCGCAAAAAAAACAGATGATATTTTAAATGGTTTGTCATCATTGTAAAAAGTATCTATAAATACGCGTTTATAATTATCTTTTCCAAGTGGCAGATATATATAACCCAAAAGATACTTGCGTTCCTTTTGTATTGGTTCATCGCTTGCCGAAGATTTGTTTTTTTGGCTGTAAAATGTAATATATCCGCTATCTGCTCCCCATTCTGTTGTTCCTATTATTTTAGTGGCAAATTCTTCAGGCATATCTGCATATAGAGGGCGGCATTTTATGGCAAACTGTCTGGGAGTTTCTTTTGCAGAACGTTTAACTGTTTGCCCCGGCCAAGATAAACTTTTAAGCGCCTCTGCATTGCTGGTATAAAATGCGGATGAATTCGTTTCAAGACATTTTTTAATTCGCATATTCCATATTTGTTGTGCCTCGGGGTTGATACCGTTTTCGGATACCGCTGAGTCATAACTGTGCTGAATAGCTTTATATTTAGCGACTATTGCATTAAAAATACCTTCAATTTCTTTGTTATAGTTATTTACACTATAATCTCTTTTCGAAATTTCTCTTTGAAATTCCTCACCTGCTGTAAGCCAAATATCATAATGTCCTTGTTCGTGCAATAAAACATAATCTAAAAGATTCTTTTCTATATCGTGCCTATACCACGATTCGCTTTGAAAAACAGTCATTACCTTTATATCAAAATTAATTCGCTCTCCGTTTTGGGTGTGGTTTAATAATTTAAGATATAAGCATGATTGTGTAACGGCACCATACTGCTTCAGTTCTTCATCCCATTTATCAGGTTTACCATTAAAATCGTTCCAAACCAATAAACGTTCTTTTATTTCTCTTCCTTCCGGTAAAATCCATTGGGCAGTTGAGTAATAAGAATTAAATAAAATTATAAGTATTAAATAAAATTATAAGTATTAGTAATAGAAGTTTAGCATACATGGCACTATTTTTTTCAAATCTAAAAAGAATTATTAATAATTCTAAAAAAATTTCCTTATTTAAAACAATTGATTATAGTATAAAATTATATGTAATTTTATATTCCGAACTAGCAAAATGCATCTAATATTATTCATCACTTTTACACAAAAACAAGATGCTATTATTTGATTTTTTAATGTTTTGTTGAAATTGCTGAGTCTAAGGCAGTTGTTATTGCTAGGCAATTGCAGGTATATAGATTTAAAGAAACGGAAGAACTAATACTTAGGCTATATGGTGTAATGCGGGAAGATTTGCAGAAACGAAAAAAGAATAGAACAATAAATATAATTAGTTACAAATAAATCTAAAACACCATTACATCATTTAATATACAAAATATAACTATTCATAATAAATGAATTTTAGATAATACATATTATACAGAAACAATAAACAAAATATATTTTGTTTATTGTTGATACCTTTATTTTTAAAGCCATAATGATGTATTTTCAATACTATTTATTAAATTTATGAAAAAAATTAGCTATTTTAGATTAGAAAACAAATTTTTAGTATTCTTTGCTTAACTTTAACCGCAAATTGCGATTACTATATTGCATTAACAGTATTTATAATAACATCGGTAATGAAAATGAGAAAAAAAATTATTTTTTATTTAGCATTAATACAAATTGTATTTATCAGTAATAACAGAGCGCAAATAATAAACACTGTTGTTGGTGGTTTGGGCGACCATGGCAATGCTACTAATGCAGAAATGTACTATCCGTATAGTGTTGCTACAGACAAATTTGGAAATGTTTTTATTGCAGATTTACTAAATAATATAATCCGTAAAATTGATACTGTACAAAATATCTCAACTTATGCAGGTACTCCCGGTACTCCGGGTTTTTTTGGTGATGGCGGACCAGCAATCTTTGCTGAATTAAACCACCCTATTGGTATTGCCACCGATACTTTTGGAAATTTATATATTGCTGATGCCTATAATCAGAGAATACGCAAAGTTGATACTTCAGGAATAATAACAACAATAGCAGGTAGGGGTACTATAGGATTTAGTGGAGATGGCGGTGCAGCAATAAATGCACAATTGTCTAACCCCTATTCTATTGCTATAGATAATAGTGGGAACATCTATTTTGCAGACAATGGTAATAATCGTATTCGTAAAATACGTAAATCAGACTCTTCAATTAGTACCGTTGCAGGCAATGGTACTATGGGCTATAACGGAGATAATATTGCAGCAACAGTAGCAGCAATTTCTTATCCTACTTCAATTTGCATAGATAATAACGGCAATATATACGTTGCAGATAATAATAATAATAGAGTACGAAAAATCAATAATTCCGGTATTATAACCTCATTTGCAGGTTATGGATTAATAGGATATACAGGTGATGGAGGCCCGGCAAGCGTGGCTAAATTTAATTTAGTAACAGGATTAACTACAGATATAAATGGGAATATTTATATTGCAGATAATAATAACAATGAAATAAGAAAAGTAGATTTATCGGGCACTATTACAACAATAGCAGGTTCTTATACTCAAGCAGGTTTTTCGGGTGATATGGGTCCGGCTACAGCGGCATTATTAAATGGGCCTACTTCCATTACTTTCGACAAAAATGGTAATTACTATATTGCAGACCTTGTAAACAATAGAATTAGAAAAGTTAATACATCCGGAATGATTTCTACAATTGCTGGAAATGGACAAAATGCATCGCAAGGATTATATGGGGATGAGGGACCTGCAATATCAGCATTGCTTCATGGTCCAACAGGTTTAGCCTACGATACTTCAGGAAATTTATTTATTGCTGATGCGGGAAATCATTGTATTAGAAAAGTTGACACATCAGGACGAATATCTACTTTTGCCGGGAATGACACATTAGGTAACACAGGTGACGGGGGGTTGGCAGTATATGCTAAAATAAACAACCCTGTTTCGATTGCAACAGACAAACGAGGTAATCTTTTTATTTGTGATTATACTGCCGGTGTTATTCGTAAGGTATCACAATACGGTTTAATAAGTACTTATGCGGGAAATGGCGGTTATGGATTTTCAGGAGATGGTGGAAATGCTGCTTTGGCAAAATTTGCAAACCCAACAAATATTGCGACAGATTTTTATGGAAATTTATATATATGCGACAAAAATAATAATAGAGTAAGGAAGGTTGATACGAATCAAATAATTACTACTATTTGCGGTACAGGAATAGCAGGATATTTAGGCGATGCCGGAGCAGCAACAAATGCACAAATAAACCTACCTACAAATATTTGTATAGACTCGTTTGGCAACATAATATTAGCTGATTTTGGCAATTTTAGAATTAGAAAAATAAGCAATACAGGTATCATTTCTACAATTGCCGGTACAGGTAGTAACGCTATAAATGGTAATAACGGACCAGCTATTTTTGCATCTATTGGTAGTGTTTCAGGCATAACAATTGATAAAAACAACAACACATATATATGTGCAAATAACTTAATAAGAAAAATAAATAATTTTGGGATTATCTCCAGTTTTGCAGGTACAGGATCTGCCGGATATTATGGTGACGGTGGGTCTGCAGTTTCCTGTTTATTTAACTTCATTAACCCAACCGGAATAATTTTAGATACAAATAATAATATACTTATTGCTGATTATAATAATAATAGAATCCGTAAAATATCGGCAGCCTCAATCTCTATAAATACGGTTACAGATACTATTTGTAAAGGTTCTACTGCATTATTTACGGCTAGTATTTTTGGTATTAATTCAGGTGTAGCATATCATTGGTTGAAAAATGGCAATAAAGTTGGTACCAATAATAGTCTATATACACCAGACAGTATTAAAAATGGTGATGTTTTCTCTTGTTACGTAACAAAAATAAATAGCTGGGAAACTTTAGCAACTTCCAATTCTATAAAAATGGCTATAGATACTTTTGTTAAACCGATAGCAACTATTCAATATGGAAATACTACTACAACTTTTTGTATTGGAGACACGGTAAAAACATTTGCAACTTTAGCTTTTGGAGGTACAGCACCTATAGTAAGATGGTATAAAAATAACACGTTAACAGATTCAGGAATTAATTTCAGTTTTGTTCCAAATAATGGAGACTCTCTTTATTGTATTCTTATAAGTAATACAACTTGTACTTTAAATAATATTGATACTAGTAATCGTGCGGCTTTTAATGTTATTGCATTAGACTCGCCATATATTAATTTTTCTATCAATCCGGGAACAATAATTTGTCCTCAAACTAGTGTAAATTGTATTGCAACTTTAAAAAATGGAGGCAAAAGCCCAAAATATTATTGGTATAATAATGGGGCAATCGTTGCTGATACTTTTAATAATTATGCATTTATACCAAACCCGGGTGATTCTGTTTTCTGCAAGATTACTTGCAAAGGTGTTTGTAACATTACTAAAACCGATACTTCAAGAAGTATAACTGCATTATTTACTTATGCATCTACAATTGTGCCGGCAGTTAGCATTATTGATAGCCCCGGTAATACCAATTGTGCAAATACTTTAGTGAAATCTAAAGCAATCGGAATAAATGGAGGCGGTACTCCTCTTTATAAATGGTATAAAAATAGTCTTTATGTAGCATCCGGACCTGTATATAATTTCACCCCTCTTAGTGGCGACACTTTATATGTTGCACTTACAAGTAGCCTTAAATGTGCAACGCCAAAATCAGTAAGTAGTAATTATTCCATTTTTACAAATCCTACTATTGCTCCTAAAGTAAGTATTTTTTGCAATCCTGGTACTCTTAATGTAAGAGGTACTACAATTACTTTCCAAGCTATTTCTTCTGACACATTAGGAACTTATAATTACCAATGGTATAAAAATGGTAACCCAATTACTGGTGCAATACATGATACTTTTACCAGTAGTAATTTTAGCTATCTTGATTCTGTATTCTGCGTACTTTCTGTACCCGGTAATTGTAACGACTCTTCTATAAGTAACAAAATACTTATGGATACGTATCATGAAATAAACGTTACACCTAATCCTAATAATGGAAATTTTGTATTAAGTGGTAGCGATTTAAATGCCAGCAACAACAATATAGATATTAGAATATATAATTCTCAAGGCGAAGTAGTTTATAAAGCTAAAAGCAAGTTTAATAATGTATCTTTCGAAAACAATATAAATTTAAGCGAACATTTAGCACCTGGAGTATATTTATTACTTGTAACTTACGATAATGTTCGCAAATACACTTATTTTTCAGTTCGCTATTAATATAAAATTATAAAATAAACGTAATAAAAATGAATATGAAAATTCTTATTATACTTCCACTTATATTATCATTTACCTTTTGTTTTGCTCAAAAAGCTAAACCTAAATATATACCAAAAAATGATACCATTGTTGGCGTAGTTATTTATAGTGCCGAATCAGATGAATTAAATATTTCGAAGTATAAATATCAAACTTATACTGTTCCGGCAACTGAAATTATGTCGGATACTGGGGTAATTTCAATACATACCCCAACCGGCTATATTGACTTAAAAAAGAATTATGAATTTGTACCTTTTAGAAATTTACAATCAAAAAGACTTAGAAGAAATCCTTAAAAATTTTATATTTTATTTTGGGCAGTAATTATTAAAATAGGTATGCAATAAAGTTGCTTACCTATTTTAATAATAGAAAGCATTTAATATTCTATTGATATTTCAAATTTTACGCTCTCTCTTTTTTTAGTAAGAATATGCCAGTTACCATCATATATAATTTTTACCGGAAATAACTTTTTATCAATTTTCTTTAACCTAACCTTCATACTTACATCAAAGTCATATATTAATGTATGATAAGACAAGGAATAATTTCGTGCTAAAATTGAAAAATCTTTCTTGTCAAACCATGTAATTAATTCATTATATATAACTTTATTTTTAAACTCTTTTTTAGGAGTAATCTTAAAAACGAAACACTCTGAATTATCTATAGTATCAACAGCTATTTTTAAATCATACTTAATTATTTCATCATCATCAAAAATAGAAGCTTTGTTACCTAAAAGCGGTATTCCATCTATTCTTGAACCTGGATTAAAGATAAGTTGCTTCAATTCATATTTACTCCTTTCTAATTGTCCTTTACCTTTTTTTTCATTATTACCTGCAATAATATCATTTTGATTACAGACAGGTTCATGCGTAAAGAACAAATAATCGTATAACGATGCAGTATAATACCTATAATCACTATTGTTTTTATAAAAATCGCCACTTATTTTTTCATTTGTAATTTCACCTACTCTACAGCCATTAATGATAAGTTGCTGATTTTTACTACTATAAGTTGCAATAATATTTCCATGCTTATTAAATACCTTAATATCGTTTTTTGAAATAAAAGGTACTAAGTGCATACTTTTAAATGATTTATAAAAAGTAGTATCCGATTTAAACTTTTTTATAAATGTATTTAAATCAAAACCGGTCTTTATTACAAAAGCATCTAATTGAATTGGCATTTTAAAAATGCTACTACTATCATTTTCTTGTGCATTTAAAATAAAACAAGATGAAAAAAATAGTTGTAATATCAAAATTACATATTTATTTTTCATCTTTCATTTTTTTATCGTATATGTAAAAAATAATAAGCTTATTTCCGGTTTCTATATTTATACTTTTTTTAAGAGTACCCCGAAAATGAAGATGTAAAGAAAACTATAAAATAGTTTTCTTTACATCTTCAAGAATATCTAAAGTCTCCTCTCTGTTGTTGCCTTCAGCGTATATCCTTAATAATGGTTCAGTACCCGATGCTCTTAACATAATCCAGCCACCATTATCCAAATGATATTTTACACCGTCAATAGTCTCAATTCTATTAAATGTATATTTACCAAAACTAGTATATTCTCTATTTTGTGCTTTTTGAATAATTTTATTTTTTATATCATTATCAATATTCAAATCATTACGTTCATATACAAAATAGCCTACTAAAGCATATACCTCATCAAGTAGTTCTTTTAAAGTTTTGCCGGTTTTTATCATAAACTCATAAAGAGCCAAACCGTCATATATCCCATCACGCTCAGGAATATGTCCTTTAACAGCAATACCACCACTTTCTTCGCCACCTACCAACACATCTTCATGCACCATTATTTCACTTATATATTTAAAGCCAATAGCAGTAACCTCTACCGGTAAACCATATATTTCACACAATCTTTTTACCCTGTCTGTAACAGAAAAAGCAATGACTACTTTACCTGTCATACCTTTATATTTGTGCAAATAATGTATTAACAACAAAATAATATTATGAGCATCTACAAAATTACCATCTTCATCATACAAACCAATCCTGTCTGCATCTCCATCGGTAGCCAATCCTATTTTTATTTCAGGAGTAGTAGCAACAGTTTGTGCCAATGTTTGTAAATTTCTATCTAATGGTTCAGGAGCTTGTCCATGGAAACCTGGATTTTCATCACAATGAATCAAAGTAGTTTTAGGTAATAGTCTGCGTATCACATTTTGCCCGGCACCAAACATTGCATCATAAGCTAATTTATAGGGTGCATTATTTAAAGCAATAAAATCAAATTTTTCTTTCATGTATTCAACATACATATCCTCAAGGTTAATGTATTGAAGCATACCTTTTTCTTCCCAAAATGCCAGAGTTTCTTTTGTTGCTTCATAATCATTTGGTATCAAAGCTTCTACAGCAGCAATATCTACCGGGCTTGAAGGCCCACCATGTGCACCTTTTAATTTATATCCATTATAAGCTGGCGGGTTATGAGATGCAGTAATTACAACACCTTGTTGAGCTTTCATAAGTAACACACCAAGCGAAATCATTGGTGTGCTTATAAAACCTTTGGCTAACAATACTTTAATACCATTACTACAAAGTACTTTTGCTGCTGAAGCTGCAAATAAATCACCACCAAATCTACAATCATGACCTACAACAACTACAGGTGATTCAAACTTTTGCAATAACCAGTTTGCTTGTCCTTTAGCAACCCTTTCTACATTATTTACTGTAAAGTCTAATGCAATAATAGCTCTCCAGCCATCTGTTCCGAATTTAATTTTTTCCGGTATCATATTTTATAAGTGTTTATTATTTATTAAATGAGAAATACAATTTATATCAATATATTTATTAAAATAAAACTCAGAATTAATGTAATCGACTGCAAATTAATAAAACGTTTTGTTTAGCTTAGCTTTTTTAATTTTGTTTAAAAAATAAATTTCCATTATGAAGGATAAATTAATATCAACAAATCCGGCTACAGGTTTAGATATTGCAACATACAACATTGCAGACGATAAACAAGTGGAAAAAGGAGTAAAACAAGCTGAAAAAACATTTAAAGATTGGAGCAGACAACCATTTGCCAATCGTGCAGTTGTATTAAATAATATTGCAATTGAATTACGTAAAGAAAAAGAAAAATTAGCTCTTTTGGCTACTTTAGAAATGGGTAAACCGATAATGCAAGCAAGAGAGGAGATTGAAAAATGTGCAATAACATTAGAATATTATGCACAAAATGGAGAAAAATTTCTTGCAGACCAAGAAGTAAAAACAGAAGCACATAAAAGCTATATTACCTTTAAACCATTAGGTATTATTTTAGGAATAATGCCTTGGAATTTCCCCTATTGGCAAGTATTTAGAGCATTCGGACCTATTGCAATGGGTGGCAATGTAATGATTCTTAAACACGCTTCTAATGTAAGTGGCTGTGCTTTAGAAATAGAAAAGATAATAATAAAAGCAGGTGCACCTATTGGTTTATTAACCACTTTACTATTGCCTGTAAACAGAGTTGATAGACTTATAAATAATCCTGCTATTGCTGCAATTACACTTACCGGCAGTACACAATCTGGTAAACATGTAGCGGAAGCAGCTGGAAGAAACCTAAAAAAATGTGTATTAGAATTAGGTGGTAGTGATGCATATATTATTCTTGAAGATGCAGATATTGAAAAAGCAGCAGAAATATGTGTTAATGGCAGACTTAAAAACAGTGGACAAAGTTGTGTTGCTGCTAAACGTTTTATAGTTATTAAATCTATATATAATGCATTTGAAAAGGCTTTAACAGAAAAAATGAAAAAAATAGCTTTTGGAGACCCACTTGATGAAAAAAACATCGTTGGCCCAATGGCACGTTTTGACTTGAGGGATATTTTACACAAACAAGTAGAGAATAGTATTTTACAAGGAGCTAAATTGCTTTGTGGAGGCTATATTCCGGAAGAAAAAGGAGCATACTATCCACCTACTGTTCTAGGTAAAGTAAAAAAAGGAATGGTAGCTTATAATGAAGAATTATTTGGTCCTGTTGCTGCGATTATTGAAGCAAAAGATGAAAAAGAAGCCTTCAAAATAGCTAATGATAGTATTTATGGATTAGGTGGTGGTGTAATATCAGGCAACCAAGAAAGAGCAGAAAGATTAGCTGTAGAAGAGTTAGAAGCTGGTAGCTGTTTTATAAATGATTTTGTTCATAGCGACCCTCGCCTACCTTTTGGTGGTATTAAGCAAAGTGGTTTCGGAAGAGAGATAGGCACTTTTGGCA
Source organism: uncultured Bacteroidota bacterium (assembly GCA_903916555.1). Taxonomy (GTDB): domain Bacteria; phylum Bacteroidota; class Bacteroidia; order Chitinophagales; family Chitinophagaceae; genus CAIYTT01. The sequence goes on along the minus strand of CAIWXG010000122.1, from coordinate 283 downwards.
TAATGGAATTTATGAATATAAAGACCATTTATGTAAAATAAGCAATAAAAATATAGTATTTTAACAATTTAATAATTAACTTTATATATGCTACTTAGTGATAAAATAGTTTACATACCTTTCCAATTATTAATTAAAGACAGCCTTTAATTGCCCATTATAATAATCAGCATAACTATATGTTTTATTTAAGTCAATATCTGAATGCTACTTAAAATTATTTCTTCAAAAGTATTAAAATAGAACGTTACTTATTCAAAATAATTAATATATATATATATAT
>CAIWXG010000121.1 GCA_903916555.1 uncultured Bacteroidota bacterium | reverse complement strand
TTTTTCGGGAATACTATTAAATAAAATTGATAAACAAGAAACAAGAAAAGTACTATTAGTATTTACAATTGTGCTTTTAGGAACCGGATTGTTATATATAAAATACAGCAATCTTATTTTAGGGTCTATTCCCGGCTTAGATGCTTGGCAAGCAAGTGCATTACATATTATTATTCCTATTGGCATTAGTTATTTTACATTTTCTACTATTGGCTATGTTATTGATGTATATAGACGCAAAACATTAGCAGAGGCAAACTATATTACGTATGCTACTTACATAAGTTTTTTTCCGCACATACTTTCAGGTCCCATACCTTCGTCATCACAACTATTACCGCAATTTAATAAAACAACCGTCCCCAATTGGGAAATGATTGAAACCTCTATAGGTGAAATTCTTTGGGGTTTATTTAAAAAAATGGTTGTTGCCGATAATATTGTTATGGCTGTAAATTATTGTTTTGCAAACTATGCCGACCAAAATGGTTCTACTTTATTTTTAGGAGTTACTTTATTTAGTTTATACTTATATGCTGATTTTTCGGGCTATTCGGATATTGCGAGGGGTACAGCCCGTTTATTAGGTTTCGATATTGCAAGAAATTTTCAAATGCCATTTTTCAGTAGAAACCCGGCAGAATTTTGGCGGCGTTGGCATTCCTCTCTAAGAAAATGGATGTTAGATTATCTTTATTTACCAATAGGGGGCAATAAAGTATCTAAGACTAAATATATTTTCCTTATATTATTTATTTTCTCTTTTAGTGGCTTATGGCATGGCGCTAATTACACCTTTATTTGCTGGGGTTTGTTAAACGGTATTTATTTTTTACCCTATATAATTATGGGTAATCTTGTACGCTATAAAACACCGCCATCTCCCGGTAAGTGGCTACCCACATTAAAAGAGTTTTTACAAATGTTGCTTACCTTCAATTTAGTAACTATTTCCAGAGTTTTTTTTAGGTCGCCAAATATAGATGTTGTAAAATCGTTCTTTGAAAAAATCTTTTCGCTAAGTTTATTTGCAGCTCCAATCCCTTTGGTTACTCAACAACTATTATGGTGCTTACCTATGCTTATTGTAGAATGGGTGCAACGAGAAGGAACTTATGTATTAGACATGAAAAAACAGAGTATCTATTTGCGTTTTTGTGTTTATATTGTTATAATTGTAGCAATTTATTTTTTATATAAAAAACAAAATACTACAGAATATTATTATTTTAAATTTTAACATATTTTAAAAATGATACAAAAAAGTTTAAAAATACTTGGGCTTGTGTGCATCCTCTATCTTTTTAATAGTTGTGGAGACAGTAGGGGTTCTGTAAAACTAAACCCAAACGAAATAGTAAGTAACAAAGATTATAATGACTTAAAAAAGAATTCTGATAATCTTGACAAATTAAATAAAGAATACAGAGATATTCCGGACGATAAAATTATGGAAAATGGCGGTGAAAAATCGGCTGTTTATAACGAACTAAAAGCAAAGTATAAAGAACAACTATTAAGACTAAAAAAAGAAGTGGAACTTACCGGAGCCAAATTTGTTGTTGTTATTATTTCTCCGGGAGTAGGCAGAGAATTAACAGCAGTTAATAGATACGGGCATCCATTTATAAAAGAAGTATGCAAACAAAATGATATTGAACTTTATGATTTTAGCGATAATATTGCTGCACAAGATTATAAAATAATTACGCAAGCACCCAAAGACGGGCATTGGAGTAAAAAAGGTGCAGTATTTCTTGCATCCCTTTTTACACCTATAATAAAAAAACACAGTGCCGATAAATGTACTGTAACCTATACCGAAAAAGAAAGACCTGACACTTATGGGGATTTACCCCCACATGATGACGAATTTTTAGATGGCGGTAAAGATTTACCTTATCATTTACAAGCAAATGCACAGGGTTTGCGTAATAATCACGATGTTGTTTTCCCTAAAACAAAACAAAGAGTATTAATTTTAGGTGGTTCTTATATCTATTCGCCCTTCTTAGACAATGAATATATAATGACCAATGTTTTAGAAAAGCAAATGCCAAATGTAGAAGTTCTTAATTCTGCAATGATTAGTAGTACCGTAGATGATTACCTTACTTTGTTTGAAGAAAAAGCAAAATACTGCGAGCCAGATTTAATTATTATGCATACAAATGGAGGCGATATAACCGATTTGTATTTCACTAACAGAAACCATTTATCCAGAAAACACATACCTTATTACCCTACAAAAATTGAATTAGAATATTACAATAAAACATATAAAAAGTAGTATTTTTATTCTTTATTTCTCTAACGTACGCAAAAATATATACATTGAAAAAAACGCATCTTATAGTTTTAGCTCTATTTTCGTTTATATGCCTATCATTTACAGGCGATAAAACTGAAAAAGCTGATATACATACTATTGTAAGAATAAAACAGGAGGGTTTTACTAACTCGAAAGTTATGGAATCACTTTTTCAGCTTAGCGATTGTAATGGGCCACGCCTTACCGGCTCTACCGGAATGAAAAATGCTGAAATATGGGCAAAAAAACGATTAGAAGAATGGGGATTGGCTAATGTAGCCATTGAACCATGGGGCGGTTTTGGAAAGGGCTGGGAAACACAAAAAAATTATATTGCCATAACTGCTCCCTATTACCAATCTTTAATAGCCATACCCAAAGCCTGGACACTTGGTACTAACGGACAAATAAACGCAGGTGCAATACTTGTAAAAATAGATAGCATACAAGATATGGCAAGATATGCAACAAAATTAAAAGATAAGATTATTGTTTTACAACCCAATAATAACGATAATAAAATAAACTTTACTGCCGATGCCAAACGCCTTACAGAAGAAGAACTAACAAAAATAATAACTGACCCACATTTGGATGAAGGTGTTGCAAGTACTAATGCAAAACCAGCTACAGCGGTAGCAAAGCCCAACCTAAGAAAACTTATTGACTCGTTTCTGTTATCAGAAGGTGCTTTAGCAGTATTAAGTGGGGGCAGAGGCACAATGGGTACCTTGTTTACTTCCAACGGTGCATCTCGCAGTTGGGATGCGAAACCGGTATTACCCGAATTGGAAATGGGTGCCGAACACCTAAACCGATTAGTACGCTTGTTAGATGCCGGCAAAGAGGTTGTGCTTGAAATGGATATTAGAAATACATTTATAACAACTGATTCTATAGAAAATAATGTTGTAGCAGAAATACCGGGTACCGACCCAAAACTAAAAAATGAATTGGTTATATTAGGTGGCCACATGGATTGTTGGCATGGTGCCACAGGTGTTACAGACAATGGTGCGGGCACAGTTGTAGCAATGGAAGCAATAAGAATACTTAAAGCACTAGATATTAAACCCCGTAGAACAATACGTATTGTATTATGGAGTGGCGAAGAACAGGGTTTATTAGGTTCAAGAGCGTATGTAAAAAATCATTTTGCCGATAGATTAACAATGGAATTGAAACCGGATCACGAAAAAGTATCCGCCTATTTTAATTTAGATAATGGTGCGGGTAAAATTCGTGGGATATATCTGCAAGGAAACGATGAATTAAGACCCTTATTTGAAACATGGATGCAACCCTTTAATGATATAGGGGCTACGGCAGTAACAATTAGAAATACCGGTTCTACCGATCATATTTCTTTTGATGAGGTAGGCATACCCGGTTTTCAATTCTTACAAGACCCATTAGATTATGGTACACGCACGCACCATACCAATATGGATACTTATGAAAGAGTGAATACCAACGACCTGATGCAAGCTTCCATTATTATGGCTTCATTTGTGTATCACACAGCAATGAGAGATGAAAAACTACCCAGAAAACCATTACCGGTAGTTATAAAAAAGTAAACACACTAACACTTTTTTTTAATTGCAAAGTGGGGGGATATGTTATATATTAGAATTATATCTAAAATATAAACACTTATTTTCTTACCCACTTATTACCATTTTAATATAGAAGGTAGTACCCTCATTTATTTTGGTTTCAAACCAAATTTGCCCTTTCCAGAACTCAATTATTTTCTTGGTCATAGCAAGCCCTAAGCCTGTGCCCGAAGATTTGGTAGTAAAATAAGGATGAAAGATTTTACTTACTACTTCCTCAGGTATTCCGTTACCATTATCTGCAATAGAAATGATTACATATTCATTCTCTATAACGGTTGATACAGTTATAATGCCTTGCCTTGTGTTTGGTATTGCTTGTTTTGCGTTTTCAAGCAAATTGGTAAATACCCGTAATAATTGGCTTTTATCTGATACTACAAATAGTTTAACCGGATTAATATTAAATGTTACTTTTAATTCTTCGTCATTTATATACAGTTCTATGGCTCTATTTAGTAATGCACCTAATTCTATGGTTTCGGGTTTTGCCTCCGGCATTTTAGCAAAATTAGAAAATTCAGAAGCTATATAAGATAAATTATCTATCTGCTCTATAATAGAATTGGATACCCGTTCACCTAGTTCTTTAATATTAGATTGATTATTATTTAATGCTTTTTGTAAATATTGAATATTTAATTTCATTGGCGTTAACGGGTTTTTTATTTCGTGTGCCACTTGCCTTGCCATTTCACGCCAAGCACTCTCTCGTTCGCTTTGTGCCAACAATATTGCATTTTCTTCCACTTTCTTCACCATATTATTATATTCCGAAACTAATTTTCCTATTTCATCATCATACGGCCATACAATACGTTCGTTTTTTTGTAGATTAATTCTTTCAAATTGACGAGTAATAATATTAAATGTTCTTATTATCCAACGGGTAATAATTACGGTAATAATACTAGACATTAAAAATATAAATGCATACAAATTAATTAATGTAACAACGATATTTGAAATTTGAAATTTCAAATCTTTTTCGCTGGAGAAAAAGGGAACATTAACATAGCCAAGTGTTACCCCTTGGTCATCTCGCAAAGGCTGATAGGCTGCCAAGTATTTTAAGCCTGATATTTGCTCGTCTTGTATCACCAATGATTTCCCTTTATTACCTAATTGAAAAAAGGCATCGGGTCTAATTTTTCTTGAAATAAGTCCTTTATCAAAAATATCGTCTTGCGAAGTAGTAAATAAATTTCCTTTATCATCAAATATATTAATATCTATTTTTTGATTGCTTGCCAAATTATTGATAAAGTATTTAAAATGTTTTGATTTACTAACAGAATCAAATAAGTAATCGGCATCAAATGCATTCTCTTTTTTAAGGTAATCTTGCACCGATTGTTTTACAACCTGCATTGCTGTTTCTAATTTTACAGTATTAGATGTTTTATATTCTATTGTAAAAAAGATAATAGTTACAGTACCTATAATAATAAAAGACAATAAAACGACAGCAAGCATAGAAAAATGTATGCGTCTGCGCAAGGTTAGCTTTATAAAACCTTCTGTAAAAATAGTACCGTTAAAATAAGAAAGAAATAGTTGGTATATAAGTATAATTAAAGCTAACAGTACTTGTATGCCAAACAAATAGGAGAACAAAGTAATAGTTTCGTATATTAATTTGTGATAATGCACAACAACAACCGTTCTTTTATTGGATATTTTATAATATAATTCAGTTATATTATTGTTTTCGTAAAACACATATTGTTGTTCTTTTAAGGTATCGTTGTCTAACTTTACATTAAAAGGGTAATTATTTGTTTGTGTTATCAGTTTGTCGTTTACATAAATAGCGTAAGCATACTCATTTTCGCCTGTATTAGCTTGGTTTACAGGTGGTTGCAATAATTCGGGATATACCGTTTCTATTACCCTTTTTTTAAGGTCTAGGTCTATAATTACATATCCTAAAATATGTTTTTCAGAATCATCTGTTATTGGTATGTAAGATAAATAATAGTGCCTGTCTAATATAGATTCTTTATAAAATAAATAATTACAAACAGTTGTTGCAGACTCATTTTTTTCATTCAGTAGGGTCGGGTAGTCTGTTGTATCTTTATTATATAAATCCTCGCCTGCCGAGTCGAATAAATAAACTCTCGATTGGTACTTATTTGCAGGTCCGTTTAAGTACAACACATCAAAGCGTTGATTTACTGTTTTTCTATTTACAATAGACGGATTTGTAAAGTAATTTTTCAATATTTTATCCTTACTTATTGCTTCGGCTGTTTTTACAAAAGCATATTCAAGTATATTATCTCTTTGAGGTGTTAATTTTTGTTCTACAAATGTTTTACGGTCGTCTCTTTCTTTTACCAAACTAAAATATTGCAATATGCATGTGTTAAACGTGCAGATGTAAATAGCCCAAAATATCATGTGCGGTTTAAAAAGGTCTGATACAATTGTGAAATTGCGAATATCTAATAATACAATAGTTACTAATAACCAAGAAAATAAAAATAGTGAAAATTGATTATGCAAATTTGGTATCAATAAAATCAGTATAAAACTTATTAGCATTATTAAGCCATATTTAAGCCACTTATTCTTTATTAATACAATTAATTGTGTATTAAACAAATAGATTATCATACAAGAAATACCCGTTATAGTACATATTGTAGCCAAGCCTAAAATAGAATAAATATTTATGGCATAAAAATGACTTACGTCAAACGATATTTCAGAATCTGTTACTAAACTGCGACTAATGCTTGTAAAAAATAAAATATATAGCATAAGCCCTACTATTAGCCCTACAGAAATAATAGTTTTTAGCAATGCATTTTTAAGTTGTACAAAAAAAGTTTTATAGGGCGTATGTCGGGTAATAAAGATAATCATCCATAATACAAACATGGTATTCAGGAATAAATCGCCTAATGATGACAGATAAACATTCGAAGCATATAAACGAGGCGAGAAAAATGCCAAGGTATCTAGATTAAAAAATGTTTCAAAATTTCTTAATTCTAATCTAAATATTATTATTAAAAGCAAAGTGATAATGAAACTTAAAATTGCAGATTTTTTGCGAGTTATGTAATTAATCATTAATTGAATCCAAAATATGCTTGTAAAAATTGCAGCGAAAAGCATATATAGAAAAGTGTCATTCGGAATCCATTTTTGTATTTCGGCTTGATTAAAGTTTAAATAAAATACTGTATTACCTGTAAGCATTTTTATAGCATAAAGTCCGGGAATAGTATTGTCTGAGACTATTTTAGTTTTTACAGGTATGTATTCAGACGCTACAAAATGTGATTTAAGATATTCATTTTCTAAAGGGTAAGATATATAGATTGGGAACAATACAACAATT
>CAIWXG010000120.1 GCA_903916555.1 uncultured Bacteroidota bacterium | reverse complement strand
CGGTAAATAATTTTTTTGTCAGGTTTTTCGTCATAAAAACATTCCGGATTATCTTTATTTATAGCATTTAGTACCCATTGATTTTTTGTCTGCGTTTCATGCAACAAACCACATCTCACATTTTGATAAAAATCTTGTCCATCAATTTTGGGAAGTGCCGTTTTAAAAGGCTCTCTACTATTAAAAAATGAATTGAAAATCCCCATACCTTTAATTTTTTTTAAATAATATCGTTCATCAATTTTTCTATGGTAATATCGTTGGTGAGGGTTGTGTGAATTATTGTAATCATATATCCATCCATTATAAAAAGATTCTATTGTTTCAATTAATGAACATTGCAAATTGACAACAGCAAAGCCTTGACCGGTTTGTAAATCCATTTCTAATATCTTTTTAATGGGCTTTAAATAACGAGTTTCAACACGTTTTTCAAAAAACTCAAATGCCTTGTCCCAATTATCATTGCAATCAGGGTTAACACTGAGTGCTAAAACATGCCAATCACCAATTGTTAAATTTTGTGCTATTTTCATTTTATATACATTTACTTTATTTATATTTTAATCATTCCAATACTGTGTTCCTTTTTTATCTATATAGCCATAATTGTGATTTGAATTTAATCCTACCATTGCCAAACAATTCAAAAAATTTTCATATACAAAATCATAAATATTTTGAATTATTGTTTTTCCGGTTTTATCAATGAAACCCCATTTATCATTTAAAAGTACACAGCAAAAACCTTCTGAAAATCTATAAGCAGAATCATAAATAAAAGGTATTATTTGTACTCCAGTTTTATCTATAAAGCCACATTTGCCGTTTAATTCTACATGTGCTAATCCTTCTGAAAAGCTGGAATAAAGAATATCATAAATAAAAGGTATTATTTGATAACCGGTTTTATCGATAAAACCAAGATTTCCGTTTAAACATACACCTGCTAGTCCTTCTGAAAAAGGATAAACATTCTCATAAATGTAAGGTATTTTTTGCACACCATTGCTATCTATAAAACCCCACTTGTTATCCAATTTTACACTCGCCAAGCCCGCACTAAAATGACCCACTTCATCATAAATAAAAGGAATAATTTGCTTGCCCGATTTATCTAAAAATCCGCACCTACCATTTAATTTTACACTAATCAGACCTTCTGAAAAACAGTTAGCCTCATCATATATGTAAGGTATAATTTGACATCCAGTCTTATCAAAAAATCCCCACTTTTTGTTTAATTTAACAGCTACTAAATCACCTTTAAAACCAGAACCATAGCGAGTACCTATTTTATCATAAATACATGGCATTATTTCTTTTCCAGATTTATCAATAAAACCACATTTGTCATTTAATTTTACTTTTGCAAAACCTTCTGAAAAACTATGGACTGTCCCATAAATACATTGGGTAATTTCTTTTCCAGATTTATCAATAAAACCATATTTGCCATTAAATTTTACTTTTGCAATACCATCTGAAAATGGCCAAGTTTCCTGATACACACACTCAATCACAATCTTCTTATTCCTATCACAAAAGCCACATTTATCACCTTTACGGTAAGGTATTAGTTCGGGCAGTTCATCTTTAGGTGCTAATAATTTATTAGCCACCTGTATAGAGGCATCGGCTTTAAGCAGGGCGGTATTAGTTTTTATAAGGCTTGTATCGGCATGGCTCATTTTAGGTGTCACTTATTTATATAAAATTTATTTTTGGTTGGCACATTCATTAGGTAATAAATTTAGCTATACGAAATTACATTTTATCTTTTTATTAAAAAAATCATTTCGTATTATCTTTAATTTCTAAAATCTGTTCCTGTAAACGAATCTTTGCACTTTCAAAATATTCATCCCAATTACTGTTTTGGGTGGCTGTGCAATAGGTTTCACTTAGTTTCAATTCATTTATAAGTTGGTTCAGTTTTATTGCTTTTGCTTTTAGGCTTTCTAACCTTGCTTTTTGCACTGCTTTTTTATTTGTATTATGTTCCGTGCTTAATGTTAAAACTCCGTTTTGCAAATTATGCAATAGCTCTGCTACAATAGCAGCATTATTATTGCTATAAGCTTCAGCCAATTGTTTAAACAATTCTTCTGCTTGTTTTTGTTTTTCCGGGCTTTCGTTAGTAAATTTATCGGGGTGGCAAAGCATAGACGCTTCCCGGTACATTTTTGTCAATTTTTGCTTTTCATCTTTTGTCAGTTCGGGTATCTGCTTGTCCTTATTTGCTTCGTATCCCTCTTTATATTGCTTTTCGTCATTTGCAGCCTCTTCTCGTTCATCATCGGTTTCTGCATTCAGTTTTCGCAGTGCTAATAGTTCAATAATTAATGCACCTAATTCATGTGTATGTCTTATTAAAAATTCGTGAATTAGTTTTTCAATTTCTACTTTTTCATTTTCAAGTGCATTCAGTTGTATCTCGTACGATTTTATTTCTAATAACAAACCAAACAACTCTGCATCCTCATAAACAGTAATACGGTTGTTTAGGCTAATAAATACATCTACAAGCCGCAATGCATCTCCAAAATCCAATAGTTCTAATTTTCGTACAATTATGCTAACTTCATCCGGCAGGTTTTGTTCTTTTAGCTTTTTTATTTGCACATTAATATCTTCTTTATCTTCAAGTGCTGCAAATGTTTTTATTACTTGCAGTCGTTTCACAATGGTTGCAATATCAATAAAAAGAGGTTCGTTTTTTAATCCTGTGCAACGGTATTTTATGGCTTCAAATTCTTTTATAAACTGTGTACCCAAATCGCAGGCATCGGTACTTATAACAATATTTTCATTATTCCTTGTAGCTTGCCTGCTCCAGTTATAACTACCGGTAATAACAGTGCAATTATCTATAACACAAAATTTATGATGCATAATGGCACCATCATTTCCCGGATTTACAAAATGGACACTACCACCGTATTTCACTAATTCTTCATGGTCTATGCTTGTTTTCTCATTATTAATTTCATCGTTCAAAAGCAACAAATCTATAAAAACGCCCTGCTTTGCTTTTTCGCAAAGAATATTGAAAATCATATAGTCTGTTAACCAAGCAACTGCAATAAAAACAGAACTTTGTGCTTTCTTAATATGAATTATAATTTCCTGCTGTATATTTTCAAAATAGGCTTGTATTTGCATTAGGTATTTTTTATTGCTTCGCTAAGGTAATGAAGTTAATTAATAAAATTTAGCCAATTACCTTTACGGTTACTGCCATAATGTTACCGCCTGATTAGAAATATGCTACAATTACTTTATAGTTTTATCTTTGGTGTTTTCTAGTGATATTTGTTTTATATTACAATTTTTGTATAATATAGAAAACTACAATTCTTAATGCTATTATTTATACTTTTTGCTCTGATTATTGTGATTGGTATACCAACACTGGTTTTTAGTGGGTCTGTTATTTACAAATTAGATTGTCACCCTCTACTGTAATATCTTTAGGATAGTCTAGATAACTCCACTTACCTATAACAATACCGTCTTTCAATAACATTAATCCCATATTTGTACGCATAGCTGTTTTATTAACAGTGCCGTCAAGCATAAAGAAAGGTACATTTTTCATATCCCACACTTCGGCATAAGTTTTAAAATCATCAATTCCTATCTCTGATACTAATGCATAAAAAGGAATTTTTTCTGTGGTAGTTTTAGCAATAATAGTATTTATTCTGTTTATATTAATTGTATCTCCTTTTTTAGGGTCTTTTACAAACCAAAGAAACAAATAACCCTTTTTAGATAATATATCTTTAGCTACGTTATTTCCACTTTTATCGCTTAAAATAAAATCATGAATTTGTGGTTCGCCCGTTGCTTCTTTTATAACTTTTGTATTGGTACTTACCCATTTCCACTCTTTATCCGTAGGCAGTTTATCCATAGGAAATTCTTTTTGAATACCATTCTTTTCATATGTTAATGTAGTTTCGGTAACAGCCGGTGTTGCATCTTTAGCAGGCGACATCTTTTCTAATAAATTATTACCAACCTTGTAGGGTAAGCAATCGTGATAAGGCAAGTGATGTAATACCCACCATTGAAAACCGATTGAAAACAATACTGCTAAAAATACAATACTGAAATTTATTGCAGACTTCTTGAATATTGGAAATACGCGATACCTGAAAATAAATAAAAACAAATTTACAGCTGTTATAGCTATATCTTTATAAAATGTGGCAGAATTAGATATTTTAAAACAATCGCCAAAACAGCCGCATTCATGTATTTTATCGGTATAAAATACATATCCGGTAAGAAATGTATAAAAAATATTCATCAATAACATTAATGTAATATACATTCTGAAAGAATTGCCTACAAACATGGCTACCCCTGCTATTATTTCAAACGCTATCATAAATACAGATAACCAGAATGCGATATTCTGTGTCATAAAATTCCAGTGCCATACATCAAAGAACTCACCCATTTTATAGGTTAATCCCATTGGGTCGTTTGCTTTTACTAACCCTGAAAAAATAAATAAACCACCAAGTGCAATTCTTAATAACCAAATAATATATTTCATAAGTAAGCTTAAATATTTAAAAAGCCGAAAATTTCAAATTTAACTTTTATAGTTTTATCATTAAAAAGTAAAAGTATGCAATGTTACGAAAAGGATACTATATTTGATTTGTGAATTATTTGTTGAATTTCTAATTTTAATATTATATAGTGTTGTTTTAAATTTATTGTAAGATAGTTTGCATTTATTTGTTTTTTAAAATTGATATTAAATTGACCAGTTTGCTACCCGTTCCACAAACAATATATAGTAAAGGTACGCTATTAGACCTTTCTAAACCTATTGTTATGGGCATTCTTAATGCTACGCCCAATAGCTTTTATAATAAAGGCAAAGACAGCGATATGGATAGTTTATTGCGTAATGCTGATAAAATGCTTAATGATGGGGCTACAATACTTGATATTGGTGGCGCAAGCACTAAACCAGGCTCTCATTTGATGAATCCAAATGAAGAACTCATAAATGTATTGCCTGTAGTCGAGGCTATCCATAAACGTTTTCCCGACACTTGGCTATCTATTGATACCTATAATGCAGTAGTAGCTAAAGATGCAGTAGAAGCAGGTGTAAAAATTGTAAATGACATTAGTTCGGGCAAATTTGATGCTAAAATGCTGGAAACAGTAGCTGCTTTAAAAGTTCCGTATATTGCAATGCATATACAAGGCGAACCTTTAAACATGCAAATAAACCCACTTTATACTAATATAGTAGAAGAAATTATAGATTATTTAAGGTTAACATGCCAAACAGCTACCGATGCAGGTATTAAAGATATAATTATAGACCCTGGTTTTGGTTTTGGTAAAACAGTAACTCATAATTTTAATTTATTAAATTCACTAAAGGCATTTAGAATAATAGGAAAACCAATTTTAGTGGGTTTATCTCGTAAATCTATGATATGCAAACCATTAAAAATGAATCCTGAAAATGCATTGAATGGCACCACCATACTGAATACAATAGCAGTTTTACAAGGTGCAGTAATTTTAAGGGTTCACGATGTTAAAGAGGCAGTAGAAGTGGTGAAATTAGCAGAATATATTTCATTGTAAACATTTAGGTATGGTAATTCATTTTCAATCTTTATTTAATGTATTGTTGCATAATAAATGTTAAATATTTACAAAAACATAAAAAAAATTGTATAAATTTGTTTGTAAAAATGGTATCATGAAAAACTTCATTAAATGTGTTTTTGCATTATGTGTTTTTGCATTTTCGTTTTCAAATTCATTTAGTCAAGTAACTTTTACATCATGGGTACATTCTCCCTATATTACATTATATGCTTTAGACACCTCAGCGGGAGTTTCTACTGCAGCCGGAGTAAATGCAGATGACGTCTATTCCGGATTAATACCTTTAGGGTTTTCGTTTAATTTCTACGGCACAACTCATTCACAATGTGTGATAGGTGCAAATGGTTCTATTTGTTTTACCGACTCTTTGGCAGCCACTTACGACCCTTGGCCCATTTCTGCTGTTTTATTAGGTAATTCTTCTGCATATAATTCTATTTGTGGACCATGGTGCGATATGGATATATATTATCATGGTAGTAGTGGTAGTGGTGGTGTCAT
>CAIWXG010000119.1 GCA_903916555.1 uncultured Bacteroidota bacterium | reverse complement strand
TTATATCAAATAAAACTAAAATAATTTTGCCTTTTAATATGCTAAAAGGAAATTATATTTTAAAGCTGATTTGTGATGGGAATATTGTTACTAATACTATAATTACTATAATATAAGTATTGAAGGTGATTCAATTACTTCAACATCTTCTGTTTCAAACATTGAAACAGATAAAATATTTATTTCAAATCCGGTTAAGGATAGAATTTATATAAATGTACCTGATGAATTACTGGGAAGAGAACTAAGTATAACTTCTATTGATATATTGGGCAGAATAAAGTTAAATAAAACGATTTATGCAAATTCAAATGTAATAGAATATCCTATTAATTTAATAAATGGAAATTATTTTATTCAATTATTTGTTGATAATAAAGCAACTATACATAAAATAATTATAAAAAATTAAGTTATTCATAATTTTATATTCATTAAATTTCATAACGTAAAATTAATATTGCTAAAAATTTTTTTTATTAATCAAAACCTATATTTGCACCAAAAATTAAAACTAAAAAAATCTAATGAGAAAAAATTTATTTTTATTGATTACAACTTTGGTAATAACAACTGTTACCATTAACGCCTTAAATGCACAAGGTACATTAATACATTATTGGCATTTTAATAATTCAGGTTATTTAGGTGCAATGCATACCTACCCTGTAGATACGATTCATTCTATTGCTGCAGATTATTCTATTCATGATACATCAAAAGCAAGAATTCTTTATTCTGAAGTACCGGGAACATCTTCTGTTTATTCTACATTTATTGATACCGTTAATGCTGACGCTACAGATACTGTTAATGCAAGAATGAGTACGGCAAGCGGGTATGCAATAAGAGCAAGAAATCCGAGTGATAGTATGCAATTGTTGTTTTATATACCTACGGTTCATTATAATAATATATTATTGTCTTATGGGTCTGAGTCTTCAAGTACTTCACATGGTCAATTACGTCAAAATTTTGATTACAGTGTTGATAGTGGTTTAACTTGGCGTACAAGTGGTTTGTCAATGACATCTGATTCTGCTTGGCTTATTTTCCATCGTACATCTATTTCTTTTACTACAGATACAATGGTAAATAATAATAGTAAATTAGTTTTCAGGATTAAATTTACCGGAAATAATACCGGAACAAGTGGTAACAATAGATTTGATAATATTACTGTTGATGGAGACTCAATAATAGCACCACATATTTCAATAACAGCAACACCCGGTTCCACAATATGTGCCGGAAGTTCTATTCATTTTTTAGCTACTGCTGTTTATGGTGGTAGTATTACACCTTCTTATCAATGGAAAAAAAATGGAATAGTTGTTGGTACAGATAGTACCGGTTTATTTACTTCGGCATTAGCAACAGGAGACACTATTATTTGTTATCTACACAATGGTGTTGGCGGTTCTGTTATTGCTACATCAAACTATTTTGTAATAACAGTAAATCCGCTACCGGTTGCAGGTACGATTTCGGGTTCTTCATTAGTTTGTACCACATTAAGAGATTCTTTGCTGGAAACAAGTACCGGAGGCTCTTGGAGTGCTGTAAATTCTCATGCTACTGTTTCTTCAACCGGTATTGTTACCGGTGTTTCTTCAGGTATAGATACAATTAAATATACAGTTACTAATTCGTGTGGTACTGCTGTTGCAATTAAAATTATTACTGTTAATATCTTAGTTGCCGGTACAGCTATTTCAGGGGCTACAAATGTTTGTCAGGCAGCAAATACAACACTTAGCGATATTACTACAGGTGGTACTTGGAGTGCCGTAAATGCCCATGCTACTGTTTCAGGCTCGGGCGTTGTTACAGGTATTTCAGGTGGTGTTGATACTATAAATTATTTAATTACATCAACGTGTGCATTATCTACTATGACAATTACAATAAATCCTTTACCTGATTCAGGTCGTATTTCAGGTGCAGCCGGTATTTGTATAGGTGGACATGATACCCTTTCTGAAACAGTATCTGGTGGTATTTGGAGTAGCAGTAATACTGCTATCGCTATAGTAACTACAAGTGGTATTGTTGATGGTGTTACTGTTGGTGTAGATACTATCTATTATGCTACAACAAATGCATGTGGTACTACAAGGGCTAAAAAAACAATTACAGTTACGCTTACTGCCAGTGCTAGTACCATTTCCGGTCTTAGTGTAGTATGCGAGGGGGCAACTATAAGATTAAGTGATAGTACTGTAGGTGGAGTATGGAGTATTACAAACACATTAGCATACATATCCGATTCAGGTATTGTTACAGGGATTACAAGAGGGTTAGACACCGTTAAATACAGTGTAACATTTACTTGCGGTATTGTTGTTATTAATGCCCCAATTACAGTAAATCCGTTACCTTTTGCTGGTGTAATTAATGGTTCTGCATCTGTATGTATGGGTGCAACTATAAATTTAACCGATACCACTTCCGGTGGTAGTTGGACGGAATTAACCGGACATTCTTCAGTTTCATTGGGCGTAGTTACACCTGTATCAACAGGGGTAGATACCATTCTATATAGCGTTACAAATTCTTGTGGTACTGCAAGAGATTCTTTTGCAATATCTATAAATACTGTACCCGCAATTGCTGCCATTACAGGTGTTGATTCAGTATGCCCCGGTGCTGCAATTACATTAAGTGATGTAACGACCGGTGGTACTTGGACTTCAAGTAATACGACTTTGGCAACTGTATCTTCGTCCGGTATTGTTTCCGGTATTGTTTCGGGTTCGCTATCAATAAAATATTATTTATCTAATGTATGTGGTGCAGATACTACTTCATTTTCTTTTGTTGTAAAAGATTCTACTCTTTGCAGAGATGGAATTAATAATATTCAAAAAGATGAATTAGCAGGAATAAATATATACCCCAATCCGAATACAGGAAGTTTTTCAGTTAAAATGGAGAATATTACCAATATTGTTTCAATATGTTTGATTGATATATACGGCAAAACAATGGAAACAAAAGAGTTTACAAATATTACAGCTAACGAAGTAACTTTTAACTTAAATAATCTTGCTTCCGGTGCATATATTATTGCAGTTAAAGCAGGCGATAAAATTTATAGAGAAAAAGTAATGATATTAAATACGAAGTAAACTCATAATATTATTAAAAAAAAGGCTGCTCACTAAATTGGCAGCCTTTTTTATGTTGTTTCTTATTCTTTAAATACTCATATATTTGAGTTCCAACCTAGAATTATTGCTGTACAACGATAAAATGCAATTGTAAGAAAATGTTTTTCTACTCTCTTATTCATACTCCTATGAATTATATTTTATAGTTAGTGCTTTAAATAATGAATTCAAAATAATAAATACATTTGAATTTGACAATATATAAACATTCTGAAACTTCAAAATAAAAGCCCGCTTTATCTTTTAAAAAATAGCCTCCTCAGCCTTCTTTATGTTCTAATAAGAACTAATAAAATAACAGTA
>CAIWXG010000118.1 GCA_903916555.1 uncultured Bacteroidota bacterium | reverse complement strand
AGGCTTCAAGAATAATGACTCCCGGAGACATTATCACATCTTCTGTTTTGCCGGGCTTTACTTTAGATATTGCAGAAATGTTTAAAGACATAGATTTTAATGAAGAATAAGGGGCTTTAAGCAATGTATTAATTAAGTGAAATACGATTGTACATTTTAGGTCTAAGGAGATACTTATACCAGTGGGAGTTCAATGCACAATTATGATTTGCAGGTGAAAACACCTGCAAAGGCAAAACGCTTAATTATAATGATATTTTATATATTAAAATAAGAAAATATGCGTATTTTGTTAGTTATTATATTTGCATTATTTATTTGTATTGATGTATTTGCACAAGAAAAAGATATTTGTTTTACTGAAGGGGAAGGATTGGTAATTATACATTTAACATTAATGAAAGATGTAAGAAGAAATAATGATTCAATATTTGCTTTTTCAACATCATTTTTATTACTAAAAAATAAAAAATATGAACTTGGTAATTTAAATTCGTTCACAGCAAACAGTTACATATTGCGAGATTTTGATAAATATATATCACAAAATTCGTTAGGTAATTTATATAAAGATGCTGGGAATTCAAATATATATAATACTACTTTTTATACAGATAGTAGTGTTGAAAATAAAAATGGGGATATAAATTATGGTGGTCAGATTTTTATCAATGATACAATTGGTATACATGAAAAAATATACAATATATTTATTTCGTATTCAGTATATGGAAAATTTTTAATTATTGAAGATTCTTTTACACATTATTTATTTCTTAAATCGATGGATTGTTATGAGAGTGAAACAACAAAATTCCCAACTATTATTCCAATAAAAATCTATAGCTATTCTAAACTTAATAAAAATGAAATGAAAAAACTTCGGTTCAAACCATATAATTTAAAGTGGTATGTATTTCAATCATGTGAATAGTAATATATAATTACTAATTGCAATATGTTACCCTTAACATATTCAAAGAACAGAAGATAAATGAAATGGTATATAGCTAAGAAATTCATTACTTTTATTTAGCTTTGGCAAGGTGAATGCCTTCGGGAGGAGTTTCATTTTAAGTTCTGGATTCCCTGCTGAAAATCCGGAAGAACAGGGAATTGTGCTATCAAGAAAATTATTATTTATTTTTTTTACGATTATCCCGGACAATCACTATATATAAGCCAAGCAAACCTAGCCCAAATACGAGAACAACAGAGGCGGAAAAACTACCAACTGTGTTGGGTCCTCCATAGCGTCCCGGGCTTAGAATGCCCGATATTCTGATGTTGTTAACAAACATATATATGCCAATAGGCAAAAGCATTAGGCTACAAAGTAAGAATATAGATTCGCTACCATCATTGTTATATTGCTTCGCTTTTGAAAAATCTTCAACCCACCAATTCCCATTTGTAAAATAATCTATTTCATACTATTGATGAATCGGTTCCATCAGGCATAATAATTTTCACTCCTTCGTTATCAATTCTTTTAATGATAACTACAGTATTGTCTTCGGTAATTTCGTCTAATTCATTTTCTGGGAATATTTCTTTACAATGAGCTAATATCGCACCGTCCACCAACAAGGAGATAGCATTTTCAGTTGTGATTTTTAAATATTTCATTTCAGCCAGTATATTGCATTGAGTGGAAAATTACCAATACCAAATCTAATTACCAAAGAATATGGTTGTTTTTCTTCAATATAGAAATTACCACCACATATCAATCCCCGTTCTTCCTGATTTTCCGCAGGGAATCAGGAAGAAAGAATAAGCCCTTTCTGTGAAAGTATTCAAGGAACTGAAGTTAAATGAAAAGGTATATAGCTAATAATTTCATTACTTTAATTTAGTTTTGTAAAGGTGAATGCCTTCGGGAGGAGTTTCATTTTAAGTTCTGGATTTCCTGCGGAACACACCGAACAACGGTGATTTTTATAGTACTTTTGCAAAGTATAATTCAGTATGGTTGTTTATGATGACAAAGGAAGAACATATTACCCACTGGCTCACAACATCAGAAGATGATGAGCTTAGCATGCTCTCACTTTTCAAAGATGGCAGATATACACATAGTTTATTTTTTGGGCATTTATATTTAGAAAAAATTTGTAAAGCATTATGGATTAAGAATAATATTGGTAATACTCCACCTTTTATTCATAATTTAGTAAAATTATTAAATGGGATAAATACAGGGTTATCATCCGATGATATATTATTCTTAAATAAGTTAAACGAATATCAATTATCAGGTAGGTATCCGGATTATACTTTTTTACTTCAAAATAAACAAATAAAGCATTTACAGAATATTGCTTAAATAACATAAAAAATATTAGCACATGTTTACAAAAGCAAATTTGATGAAATACATATCAGATTATTTAGTTGAATGTAATAATTTAGGAATACATTTTAAAAAGGTAATACTGTTTGGTTCTTATGCACGCAATACTCCGCATGAATGGAGTGATATTGATTTGGCACTTGTATCTGATGACTTTACAGGAATAAGATGGGACGACCGTGGTAAAATATCTCCGGCTGATGTGAAATTTGTAGATATAGAGCCACATATATTTAATACTGCCTATTTTGAAAAAGGAGACCCCTTTATAGAAGAAATATTAAAAACAGGCATTGAAATTGTTTAAAAACAAATGAATTACTAGACCATTTAAGCCTAAGAGCTCATTTCACGTTATGATTTGCAAAGGGTGGGTAAAATTACTCTTGTTATATTGCTTAATGCCGGATATTTGGAACCTCATTTTAGGTGTATGGTTCAAATATTGTGTCTTTGCTTAAATATCATTTATGCAACTTTCCGAACTTGATTTGAGTAAAACATATAGTTATGCCGATTATTACAAATGGCAGTTTGAAGATCGTGTAGAATTGATAGATGGGAAAGTTTATAAAATGACCCCGGCTCCAAGTTATATTCATCAGGATATATGTGGAAATGTTTATAACCCTGTAAAAAATTTCCTGAAAGACAAACCATGCAAGGTACTTTTTGCTCCTTTT
>CAIWXG010000117.1 GCA_903916555.1 uncultured Bacteroidota bacterium | reverse complement strand
AGGCTTCAAGAATAATGACTCCCGGAGACATTATCACATCTTCTGTTTTGCCGGGCTTTACTTTAGATATTGCAGAAATGTTTAAAGACATAGATTTTAATGAAGAATAAGGGGCTTTAAGCAATGTATTAATTAAGTGAATTGCGCTTTCCGCCTTTGCAAGTGTTTTCATCTGCAAAACATTATTGTATATTAGTTTCACAGAAATTAAGAAGCTAAGGTAGCTGTCCAATTTATTTAGATACATTTTTACGATATTTACTGGATGGCTTTTTGTTTTTGCGAACCAAGGTATAATAATTAATTGTATATTATTTTGTCGTCGCTATATTTTTATTTTGATACAATACCACTTGCTTTTAAAATTCTAAATAGTAACTTTGCTATAATTAAAAATAAATAATTTCTTCGGAAAATATACATATAATTTATGTCGAAAAATTTAGGTGAATTATCCGGTCGTAAAGGACTAAGAGACAATTTGTTTGAGGAATTAGGTATTGCAGCATCAGCAACCGGAGCAGTAGCAAGAGTAGATATTGAAAAGCTTGCCGAAGAATTTAAAATAGGAACAGCCAATGTATATGGAACTGCTACTTTCTACGATTTTCTAAGACCCGAAAATAAAGGTAAAAAAGTATATGTATGTAATGGTAGTTCTTGCTTAACTGCCGGCACACAAGATGTTGTAAAACAAAAGCTTAGTTCGCATTTTCTACAAGAAGAAATAGGCGAAATGTGTTGTTTGGGCAGATGCCATGAAAACAGTTCTTTTAATATGAATGGAGTTAATTACAGCGGTGATGCAATTAATGATATTGAAGCAGTAATTAAAGAAAAAAAGGTTATAGTAGATAAGTATCATGTTAGTAATTACGGTACACAGATTCTTACAGGTGCGTTTCCGGGAATAGAGGAGTGGTATGCACCCTTGAAATCTATATTAGGCAGAACTAAAGATGATTTATTAAATGAGCTTAAAATATCCGGTTTGCGTGGCAGGGGTGGGGCAGGGTTTCCGATAGCTTTTAAATTAGAGTCGTGCAAAAATACTGTTGGTAATCAAAAATATATTGTTTGTAATGCTGATGAAGGCGACCCGGGTGCCTATAGCGACCGGTATTTGCTTGAGCAACAACCACACTTGGTTTTACTGGGTATGATGATTGCAGGCTACATTGTTGGTGCAGATATGGGCGTGTTGTATATACGTGCTGAATATCCGGAAGCAATAGATATTACACAAAAAGCAATAGATGAAATAAGAGCTAAACATTTTTTAGGCAATTCTGTTTTTGATACGGATTTTAATTTCGATTTCAAAATAATTAGGGCACAGGGAGCCTATATTTGCGGTGAAGAAACAGCCTTATTGTCATCAATAGAAGGGCAAAGACCGGAAGTAAGAGTGAGACCACCATACCCAACACAACAGGGTTTATTTAATAAGCCTACTGTTGTAAACAATGTGGAAACATTAGCATGCATACCCTATATTATTAATAATACGGGTGCAAAATTTGCTTCTATCGGTAAAGGACGTTCTACAGGTACAAAATTGGTTTCTTTAGATAGTTTCTTTCATAAACCGGGTATTTATGAAGTAGATATGGGTACACAACTTTCTTATGTATTTAATACATTGGGCGGTGGTTTAAAATCGCCAGTAAAGGCAATGCATATTGGTGGCCCATTGGGTGGTTTAGTACCGGTAAATTTAGTTGATGAGCTTTCGGTAGATTATGAAACATTCTCGCAAAAAGGGTTTCTTTTAGGTCATGCGTCAGTAGTATGTATTCCTGAAGAATATCCTATCATGAATTATATTCAGCATTTATTTCATTTTACGGCACACGAAAGTTGCGGTAAATGCTTTCCTTGCCGCTTAGGTTCTACACGTGGTTACGAACTTGTAAGTAAATCTCTTAATTCTGATTACAAAATAGATAGGGAGTTATTTAATGATTTAATAAACACTATGGAAATAGGCTCCTTATGTGCATTAGGTGGTGGTTTGCCATTACCTATTAAAAATGCACTCAACTATTTTGATAAAGAAATAAAAGTTTATTTTGAATAAATACAGGTATTTGTAAAACTAAAAAAGTACAATATTAGTATTAAATTCTACTTTTTTAGATAATGAAAGATGCATAAAAACACACACAAAAAATAAATAGCGAAAAATAAAAAAAATATTTTGCTATTCCATAAAAATAGCTCACCTTTGCAGTCCCAAAAAACAATAACTCAATGGCACGCGTTTGTCAAGTAACAGGCAGGAAGCCGATAGTAGGTCATAAAGTATCTTTTTCTAATAAGAAGTCGAAAAGACGCTTTTTACCTAATCTGCAAACTAAAAGATTCTTCTTACCGGAAGAAAATAGATGGATAACAATAAAATTAACTACGGATGCTGTTCGTACAATTAATAAAAACGGCTTGCTTGCAACCATAAAAGAGTTGAAGGCAAGAGGTATAACTGTATAAAAAGTATTATTAAATAATCAACACAATTACCATAAAATGGCTAAAAAAGGAAACCGCGTACAGGTAATAATGGAATGCACCGAGCATAAAAATAGCGGACAGCCCGGTACAAGCCGTTATATAACAACAAAAAACAAAAAAACGACTACAGAACGTTTGGAGTTAAAGAAATATAATCCAATACTAAAACGTGTAACCGTTCATAAAGAAATTAAATAAAATAATATTTAAATATTTAAACTATGGCAAAAGTAGCTAAAACCGCGATAAAGAAAGACCCAAAACTGGCAGCAGAAGCTAAGAACTATACAAAAGTTATTAAAGCAGTTCGCAGTCCGCAAACAGGTGCTTATACTTTTAAAGAAAATATGATTCACAAAGATAAAGTGAAGGATTATTTAGCACAAGTAAAATAATAAATTATCATATTGAAATATATAAACAAAAAGCTATCCTATAAGGATGGCTTTTTGTTTATATTGATAAGTAGGATATTATTTTTTATTATTTGTAATTCGTTTATTTTAAATTAATTTACTTTTTTTCAATTCCTTTTTATAACTTTATTTATAAAATTAAACTATGGAAAAACTATTTATTCTAATTGCTGAAGATGATGAAGATGATAGATTTTTACTGAAAGCAGCATTTGAAGAAAATAAGTTTTCTGACGAACTTTTTTTTGTTGAAAATGGTATGGAATTATTAGAATACTTACATTCCCAAAATAGAAAAAATAGTGTTGAAAAAAATCCTCATTTTATTCTATTGGATTTAAATATGCCAAAAAAAAATGGAAAAGAAGTATTAAAAGAAATAAAAGCTAATAAAGTATTTTGTAAAATTCCAATAATTATTTTTAGTACCACAAATAATGAACAAGAAAAGAAATATTGTATGGAATTGGATGCAGTTGCTTATTTCACAAAACCGGTTAGTTATACAGATCTAATTAGTACAGTAGCTGAAATAAGGAATATAGGTAGCAATTCTTATAAAAATAGGTAATATGTTGAATTATAAAATTTTTGGCATCAATTTTGCGAATTACAATGTACATATTTTCGACTTTATTTATTTGAAAAACAATTTATCAAGTTTTTAATCATTCTTAATTAATGCATTCGGTAAAAAAAATAGTTATAATTGATGATGAAAAAGATCTTTGTCTTTTACTTCAAACCTATTGTAAAAAAAATAATTATCAAGTTCATATTTCTCATTCTTTATCTGACGGACTGGAAATACTTAATTGCATTATACCCAATGTTGTTTTTATAGACAATAACCTTCCTGATGGCGAGGGGTGGAGTAAGATTAAAGATATACAAGTTCAACATCCTAAATGTATTATCTTTTTTATAAGTGCTTATAATTGTGCAAACCAGCCAATAATAATAAATAATAATTGTATCATATTAGAAAAACCGATTAGCATTTTTGAAATTGAAAAACATTTACAGCATTTTTTTAAGTTAGAACAAATGATATTTTAATACTATAAATTTTCATTTATTTTTTTATAAGCTTTTCCTAAATATTTTATTATATCACTTGCTACCAATGCTTCTTCCGAAAGCTCTATAGCAGCAATATCACCTGCTAATCCATGAAGAAAAACACCGAAAATACTCGCTTCTAAAGGTTGGTATCCCTGAGCTAATAAACTAGTAATAATGCCTGTTAAAACATCACCAGACCCACCGGTAGCCATTCCGGAATTTCCGGTATTGTTATAAAAACATTGCCCCGTAGGGCTTAGAATTGCCGTATGATGGTTTTTTAGTACAATAATAATATTATAACGCATAGCCAACATTCTTGCTTTGTCCACCAGTAATAAACTGTTTTCGGTACTACCAAACAGTCTCGTAAATTCTTTGGGGTGGGGGGTAATAATAGAATTTGCCGGTAATTTGTTTAATAGCTCCTTTTTATTTGAGATAATATTTAATGCATCTGCATCTAATACTAATGGCTGATTATAATTGGTGATAAAAACAGAAAAAGCATTTATTGTTTTTTCGTCATTGCCTAAACCGGGACCTATACCAATTGCATTATAACTTTCATAATCCTCAACAGATTCAATTGCTGTTTCGCCATTTGTTTTGCACATAACTTCGGGTAAGTAGGTTTGCAAAATAGAATAGCCACAATGGGGCAGTAAAGCCGTTACTAAGCCTGATCCGGCTCTAAGTGCAGCATTTGCGCTTAGGGCTACAGCACCAATCTTACCATAACTGCCGCCTGCTATAAGTACATTGCCATAATTACCTTTATGTCCAAATTCAGATCTCGGCTTATAAATATATAAAATATCTCTTTGTTCGATGAGATTATAATGTGTTTGTGTATTTTGCTCGTAATTTTTATCCAATCCTATATCTAAAATTACAATCTTACCAACATAATTTGATGATTCTGTATGTAAAAAAGTACGTTTATAATACTGAAAACTAAGAGTCGTTTCTGCCTTAATAATAGTAGAATTATTTGTTGCAAAATAGTCGGCAAATAGTCCGCTTGGTAAGTCAATTGCAATTTTTCTATTAGGTAATAGGTTTAAATGTTCTATAAATTCTCCTGTCCAGCCTTCTACAATTCTATTAAGTCCTGTGCCTAAAATAGCATCAATTATTACAATATCTTCGGGTAGGTCTTCAATAAACGTATTTGCCTCTAATATTGTAAGCAAACCGGTATCCAAATCTTGTAATCTTTTTAAGTTTAGTTCGCAACATGTAGATTTTTGTATGCCGTTATTTAAAAGAAATGCCTTTACATTGTAACCTTCTTGGTGTAGTAGTCTCGTAATTGCAAGCCCATCGCCACCGTTATTACCTGTGCCGCATATTATAGCAAACACAGAAGTTGTTTTAAAATTAGCAGTCAGCCAACTTACACATGCCATGGCTGCACGTTCCATAAGGTCTATGGCACTTATATTGGTGTTACTGATTGTTGCTTTATCGCAAGCTCTAATTTGTTCTGCAGAAAATAGT
>CAIWXG010000116.1 GCA_903916555.1 uncultured Bacteroidota bacterium | reverse complement strand
TATTTGCTCTTAAATGGATGCTGCATATATTAAGCCTAAAGTAAATTTATTAGAAAATATAAGAGGTGATTTTATGGGAGGCATTGCTGCAATGCTTGTGTCGCTACCCTCTACTATCGCGTATGGTTTAATGAGTTTTGCACCCCTAATTGCATATAATGCCACTTATGCGAGTATGGCGGCAATAGGTGCAATAATAGGTACTGTGGCTTTTAGTATTATTTCTCCTTTATTTGGAGGCACAAAAGGATTAGTGTCTTCACCAAGTGCGGCGGCGGCGGCGGTATTGTCTGTTTTTGTTGCAGAGTTGGCAAAAAAGGGTACAATTCCCATAGATGTTATTCCTGTTTATGTAACACTTCTTACATTATTTGCAGGTATAATGCAAATAGTAATAGGAAATTTTGGAGGTGGAAAATTCATTAAATATATTCCTTTTCCGGTTATTTCCGGTTATCTAAGTGGTGTAAGTTTTCTAATAATTATGGGGCAATTACCTAAATTGTTTGGTTTGCCTAAAGATATAAAATTAGCTGCCGGCATATTGCAATTGAATCTTTGGAACTGGCAAAATATCAGTATTGGTTTAGTAAGCATGCTTTCTATGTATTTTTCTATTAAATACATAAAAAAAATCCCATCGGCAATTATTGCATTAAGTGCAGGTATTGCCACTTATTGGCTTATTGCATTATATAATCCTTCATTGGCAAGCACCCAAAATAATCGTTTAATAATTGGCGAATTATCAAGTTCTACGTCCGATATTTTTGGCAATATATATCATAGGTGGTCTCTTTTTTCGCAAATTAATTTAGATTCTCTTATAGTCATCTTAGTTCCGGGCATTACACTATCTTTGTTACTATCAATTAATTCTTTAAATACATGTATTGTTTTAGATGCAATTACACACTCTAACCATAATCCTAAAAAAGAATTAATAGTTCAAGGCATTGGTAATATTTCATCAGCATTAGTTTGCGGCATTCCGGGTGGTGGTGTAATGACAGCAACATTAGAGAATTTACGAAACGGAGGTAAAACAAGAAAGTCGGTCATATTTGTAGGCATTAATACATTAATTGTATTACTATTATTAGGTAAATTCTTGGCGTGGTTGCCCATACCTGCCCTTGCCGGTATTTTAATCGTGGTAGCCTTCCGATTAATAGATTTTAAGGTTTTGGCAATGCTGAAGAACAAATCTACCATCCTTGATTTTATAGTAATTATTACAGTTGTTGTTGCAGCCGCTAATTTAGATTTGATAAAAGCATCGGGTGTGGGTATTGCCATGGCTATTTTCTTGTTTTTAAGAGAGCAGATGGGTGTTACGGTAATACGTAGAAAGATTTTTGGTAATCAGTTATTCTCGAAAAAGATAAGATTGAATAGTGAACGAAAAGTACTGGAAGATAAGGGCAGGCAAACTATAATAATAGAACTACAAGGACAATTGTTTTTTGGTACCACAGACCAATTATTTTCTAAATTAGAACCGTATTATGCAAATTGTAATTATGTGGTTTTAGATATGCGTAGGGTGCAGTCGGTAGAT
>CAIWXG010000115.1 GCA_903916555.1 uncultured Bacteroidota bacterium | reverse complement strand
TGCATCGAGTCCTTTCAAATCAGTTAGCTTATTTTCCCTTTTTAAATTAATTATTTATTGCTTAATATTTATTAGTTTACTCAAACTATAATCTCAATTCTTTCATGTTTATTAATGGTCTTAATGCATCGAGTCCTTTCAAATCAGTTAGCTTATTTTATCTTTTTAAATTATTATTTATTGCTTGATAGTTATTAGTTTACCTAAATCATATTTTGAAATCATTGAAGAAAAATAGTTCATGTCGGTTGTTATTAAATTTCTGCAATGATTTAAAATATCTTCAGTATTTGTTATTGTCTGAAACCCGTTTTTAACTGTTGATTTTATATAATTTGTATTTGTAGGGTTTGGATTTAATGACCAAAAACCCTGTATTACTCCTGATGTTTTAAGAAAATCAACTTTCTTTGAGTAGCTTTCTTGTATTGGACTGTTACATAATATAATAATTGGGATTTTAGTAGAAGCGTTACCTGAAACACGGATATTGATAGATTTACCAATTGCTTTTAACATAGAATCTGACCGCAGTAAAGATGGTGTGCCTTTATGCTGTTTGTAATCACCTATAAAATCAACATTTGATAAGGGGCTAAATTTATAATTTGAAACCACACTCATCTTGATTTCAAATAATAGTTTTATATTCTCGGCACTTTGGTTTATATCATTAGTTTTACAAAATGCAAGGTCGGCACTTGATTGTCTTGGTAATCCAATTTCTTCGCACACAACACCATTTACAGCATAAAGTTCAAGTTTTTCTGCTATTGGATTAAATATGTCTTTACACCATTTTTCTGTAAATTGACCAATCAATGAATTTCTATTTTGTAACGTTTGACCTTCCGCGTCTGAGCCTTTTGGGATATAGGCAAAATAACCTGTTTGCAATTTGTAAAATAATTGCTCTGGTGTAGCAAAGTTTTTTAATGCCTCTTTAAAGAATTGAATTTCTGTATCATTATTCCATAGAGGTAGATTAATTTTATTTTCTGAAATAATGGACATCTTGCGTTGTTTTTGTAAATGGGCAAAGGTAACAAAAAAGCACAAACTGGTCAATTTACTAAAACGCATTATGCATGGAAACAAGGCATGGCTGCTTGGGAGGTAGCAGAAAAAATATCTGAACTATCATCCTTATTTTCAGTTGCCCCGCCCCCTTTACCTTCTTCGCCACCACCATTACCAACTCCATAAAATTTAAGTTCTATGAAATTTAATTTTGTTAAGACAATTTTTTCCATTGGAATAAGCACTCTGATAGCTTTTGGATTTTATAGTTTTAATGGGCATCAAAACAGGGCGTTAATCGATGCTGGAAGTTTTACATCCATATTAATTACTCTTTTATTCTGTATTGGTACAAATTTTAGTTTACCACGAACTACAACAATGGTAAGAACGGTTTCAGCAATTTTTTTTGTAATGGTAATAATTAGTAATTTATTTTTTGCTTTTTATATTTTTTCTATTCCATTGTATGTTATAGTTAATGGAATCTTGTTGTTGATATTTACATTGGTTGCATATTCAGTTTACAACGCAAAACAATAAATTGTAAGTATCTCTTGACCTTATTACTAATTCTGAATAAAGACAGCAAAAGCAGTAAAGAATATTCCAATATAGTAAAACCATCGAAAAAGTTGTTTATTTCTTTTTTCAGCAGGGCTTCCAGCTTTCCAAGTTTGTATTTCCCAGCCCATTCGTCCCAAAACAGCACTGCCAATAATTAATAAACCTAATATTTTTGAAATTTTTGAAATTTTATCAGTATCACAAAAACAAGAACAACATTTTAATAATTCTGCAAAAATGTAAGCCCCAAAAACAATGACACCAACGTATAAACATGAATAAATAAAATTTTCAGTAACTTTTTTTACTTACATAACGACAAAGAAACTTATTATAAATGACTTGGCAAAATCAGACAAAGGAAATAACAATTTATGCAATTATAGCACCTAAAGCAATACCATCTGGATTTCTAATATTAGGGACATTTGTAAAATTAAAAACTATATGTGGTAATGGAATAGTTCTTATCAAAGCATTCCAAACAGGGCGACCAGCACCTGTCATATTTGCATAAGTTGGAGTTCTTAATTTACTATAAAGACACCATTTTGTTCTTGCCTCTAAATTTGCTAAAGGCAAAGCCATAATATTATCTTCAATTGTATTTTGTTCACAATAACAATAATAAAATTGATTGCAAATAATATTTTTTGTATTGTTTATGTCGTTTATAAGAGTTCCGACTTGTGCACCCATCCCAGGTAAATCAATATTAAGT
>CAIWXG010000114.1 GCA_903916555.1 uncultured Bacteroidota bacterium | reverse complement strand
TTATTTTTTCATTATTACTGCCTACAATAATTACAGTACCGGCATCTACAGATTCCGGTCTTTCGGTAATTTCTCTAAGCACAAGTACCGGTTTGCCAAACGATGGTGCTTCTTCTTGTATTCCGCCTCTGTCTGTTATTATTATTTTAGCTTTGTCCATTAGCCATACAAATGCCTCATAAGGTAAGGGCTCTATCAGCTTTATATTTTTGTTTTTGCCAAAAAAATCATGTACAGGTACATATATATTTGGGTTTTTATGTACAGGATATACTATTTGAATATTTGTTTTTTCTTTTAGTTCATTTAATGCTTCGCAAATTAATTCCAATCCTTCACCATAATTTTCTCTCCTATGCATTATTAATAAAATAATTTCTTTATCTTTATCTAATACATTATATAAATTTTCAATATTTTTAAATGTATGATTGCGAACCATATCTACACATGCCAATAATGCATCTATAACTGTATTTCCGGAAACCATAA
Organism: uncultured Bacteroidota bacterium; assembly: GCA_903916555.1. Taxonomy (GTDB): domain Bacteria; phylum Bacteroidota; class Bacteroidia; order Chitinophagales; family Chitinophagaceae; genus CAIYTT01. The sequence continues at coordinate 4,855 of CAIWXG010000114.1, read as the reverse complement.
TTCTGTCCGGATTAATATTTTCTTTCAATAAATTTTCTTTTGCACCTTCGGTAGGTGCAAAATGATAATCTGCCAAATGACTTGTTAACACCCTATTTATTTCTACCGGGTAAGGAGCTCTTTTATTATAGGTTCTTAAACCGGCTTCAACATGGCATAATTTGCTTCCATATTAATAGGTTGCCAAGCTTGTAGCCATTGTAGTAGTAGTATCTCCATGCACAAATACATAATCAGGTATAAAATCTTCCAAAATACCCTTCATTTTCAAAATAATATCAGATGTGAGGCAAGATAAATTCTGATTATGAGTCATAATGTTCAAATCATAATCCGGGATTATTTCAAAAAAATTCAGTACTTAGTCAAGCATTTCTCTGTGTTGAGCTGTAACACAAATTTTAATTTCAAAATATTCTTTATTTAATAAAAGCTCATTAATTATTGGTGCCATTTTTATCGCCTCGGGGCGAGTTCCAAAAACAACGAGAATTTTTTTCTAAATAATCTATTTAAAAAATATTTAAATATAGTAAAATAAAACATATCAATACGATGTAAAATTATATGTTTTTTAGTAATAATGTAAATATATAATTACAGCCTACCAATATAGACTATTTTAATAATAGTTACAACAATCCGTTTTATATAATTAAAATATTTTAATTATATATCCCTACTCTTCTTATATAGTAATTGCAATTACTACTTTATTAAGTTTTATTATATACATTTTATTTAAATATTTATAAATAGATTTTATTTATTTGCACTTTTTTGTAACTTGTGTAAAACATTTTATTTGAATGAAAAATGTACTAAAAAGCATTTACTACTTTTTACCTATTCAGCTTTTACTTTTACATTTTCGTAAGTATTTGCTGCTCCTAATTTTTTGGTTAATTCTATATCTTACTTTTTCAGGTAATCTCGCTCCTCACTTTGGTGCATCCTCCTTATTATTAGCACCTGAATATTTGGGTACACTAAGTTTTACAAGTATGTTTTTATTAGGTGGGGCACTTTGTGTATTTATAATGATGTGGCACATAACTACTTTTATAATACATAGTAAGCGTATGCCTTATATGGGTGCAACACGGCAAGCTTTTATTGTCTATTGTATAAACAATTCAATTATCCCTATTGTATTTTTAATAATTTACACCACAACATCAGTTCGTTTTTTAAGACATGATGAAAATTCTTCTATTTCACATATTTTACTTTTGCAATTAGGATTTTATCTTGGTTTAGCCTTAGTTACATTCCTTACATTTATTTATTTCTTTAGTGTTAGTCGTAACTTATTCAAATTAGTATTATCTAAAATTACGAATCCTGCAAGAATTAGAAATATTATTCCTTACGACTCTTTAGATTATGAAATAGATATTCTGCAATCGGAATCTTATATTTCTTTAAATTTAAAAATAGAAAAAAGCACCGATTTAGAAACATATCATCCAAGGGTAATGAACACCGTATTAAGAAGACATCATAGAAATGTTATATTTGGCACTTTTATATGTTATCTTATTTTATTATTGGCAGGTTTTTTTATAGAAAAACCACTTTTAAGAATCCCGGCAGGTTGTGGCTTTTTACTTATGTTTTCAATCATAATGGGTTTTGTTGCTGCTGTAAAATACTTTTTAAAAAGCTGGGAAGCAATCGGATGGGTTATTATTATATTAGTTTTATCTATGCTGGTTGAAAATAAAGTATTTGATTTCAGAAGTATAGCTTATGGTATGAATTATACTCAAACAGATAATCAAAAACCCGAATACAGTTATAACAACTTACATGAAGTATTTAACCCAATTAAATATAATGAAGATAAAAATGCGGAAGAAAAACGCTTGCAAAACTGGAAAAATAAATATTTAGATTCTACAAAATCACAACCACCATTAGTAGTAATTACAGTTACCGGTGGTGGCTCTCGTTCTTCTTACTGGACTTTTAGAACACTTCAATATATTGATAGTATAAGTAATGGAAATCTATTTAAAAATACAGTAATGATAACAGGTGCTTCCGGTGGTATGATTGGTGCTACCTATTGGCGTAATCTTAAAGATGCTTATTTGCAAGGAAAAATAAAAGACATTTATAAGCCTGATTATCAAGAAAATATTGGTAAAGACTTGCTTAATGCAATTATCATTTCATTGGCAAGCATTGATATGATATCGCCTATAAACAGAATAAAATTAGGTAAATACAATTATGTGCGAGATAGAGGTTATGCCATGGAGCAAGAAATGATTAATAATACAGAAGGAATACTTGATAATAGCTTAGATTATTATAAAAAAAGAGAAGAAAATGGCGAAATACCCCAAATAATATTTGCATCTACTGTTGTAAACGATGGCAGAAAACTAATTATATCAGGACAACCTTTATGCTATCTTACACAACCGGAATATTCTTTGTATAAAAAAAATCCCCCCATTGATTGTATTGATTTTGCAACTTTTTTTAAAAATCAAAACCCTTATAATTTACGTTTAGCCACAGCATTAAGAATGAACGCAACTTTTCCTTATGTTCTTCCGGTTGTAAAATTACCCAGTGTACCCAATATAAATGTAATGGATGCCGGTTTAAGAGATAATTTTGGAACTGAAGTTGCCAACAGATACTTATTTGTATTACGCAATTGGTTAGAAAAAAATGTTAGAGATGTAATATTCCTTGAAATAAGAGATACCCGTGAAAATGGTGTTTGCTCATCAACAGACGAAACTACATTGAATGATATGCTTACCGACCCCGTATTTGTAATTCAAAATAAATGGGAGGCTTTTCAATCTTACAATAATAGTATGATAAAAGACTTTTCTCCTAGCTTTTTAAATGGTAAATTACATTATTTCACTATTCAATATATGCCTAAAGACATGAAAAAAGTTGCTTCTTTAAATTTCCATTTAACTCAAAAAGAAAAAAATGATATATATCAATCTATATACGATAAAGACAATCAGGAAACAATAAAATCATGCTTACAACTGCTTCAATAATTTATCCCAATTAGGTAAAATGGGTAACCAGTGTTTTTTCTGTATTTTTGCTACAATGCTCCTATTTGAATAAAAATTCATTTTCTCTTGCATTAATACACTTACATCAATTAAAGTACTATATTTAATTAATTCATTCCAATCAGAATCCTTAAAAAATAAGAAAAAAGAAGCTAGCAAAATTCTCATTTCTTTAACATTCCAATAATGAATAATATAGGGTGCTGCTGATTTAATATTGCCTGTTTGTTGAAAATAGACAGAAAATGAAAATTGTTCTATCACATGCTTTGGATATTTTTTATATGTGTTATCTGTAAATACTAATACCTTATCTAACAATAAACTATAGTTTGTATTAAAACCCAACATTCCGGCATTCCACATTGCCTTTTCATTTAAAGAATTATTATTTTCATCTTTTAAATTTTCTTTATCTAAAAAGTCATTTAATTTTTTGATTACTGGGTTTTTAGATTCATTTATATAACCCTCCATTGTATGCATATATAAAGTATCCTGATCTATATTTTGAAAAACAATATTAATGTCATTTTTAAACAATACATCTGTATCAGAATAAAATATATTACCTACATTATTACCTACAAAATCTTTTAAAATTTCAATTTTAATTCTATGTACAAAATTGATTTCGCCTCTCCAATTATATAAAACATTTTCGTCTATTTCTTTAAAAAAAAGAGGCAAATTACAATTCTTAAATGTTGTAAACCATTCTTTATTATCCGTATATATCCATATTTCTAAATCTCTAACCGGAAATAATAGCATTATTTTACTTAATGACAACAATGCATAAGTACATTCAAAAAATATATTTTTATCGCCATAACATTGAAAAATTATATATTTTCTATTATTAGTCATTATTTTATTTTTATAATAATTAGTATTACATTAAATAAATTGAATATTTAACAATTAATATTTGCAAAATAATACAAAATACAAGCATTAATAAAATAAGTTTTAAAAAATAATTTCAACAATAATGCATATTTAATATATATATATATTTTGTTTTAGAAATTTTGAAAGAGGTTTCTTATTTTTGTGATATGAAACGTGAATTTGATAATTTGGGCATTCAATGGCAAACCGAACAAGAATTAGATACAGATGTGATTACTGAGGAATTACATAATCTAATTGTTTGGAACGATGATGTAAATACATTTGACTGGGTAATTACATCATTAGTTGATATATGTGAGCATGATGAGGTGCAAGCCGAACAATGTGCATTAATAATACATTTTAATGGTAAATGTGGGGTAAAAAAAGGTACTTACGAAATCTTAAAACCACAAGCTGAAGGATTATTAGACCGTGGCATTCAAGCCACAATTGATTATTAATATTTAAAAAGATACCAATTTACTAAATCAATACAAAGCATAATCTACCAATAAGCCATCTCTCAAAAAAAGTCGCAATACATTATTTTTATATGCATAATGTATTTCTTGTGTTCGTTCTTTAATTGTCATATCTTTAGGTACACCTAATGTATTGATAGTTTGTAATAGGTTCGTTTTTCCTTGCTCCAAACCACTTATCAAATCAAAGTTTATGTTCTTATTAAATGCGACAGAGTCTATACAATTAAATAAAATTTTTTCAGGCGTTTTCGTCTTGTTTTTCCAATAAATAATTAAACTATTCTTTTCATTCTTGTAATACCAAATTGTTTTTTTAGAAGTCTCATTTATTTTTTCAGGTTTTCCTAAAATAGACATTACTTTATTCCGGTTTAAATTATCATACATACATACATACATACATACATACTT
>CAIWXG010000113.1 GCA_903916555.1 uncultured Bacteroidota bacterium | reverse complement strand
TTGATTTATAATTGGGATACAATAAAGAAAAATATAGATATAGCAGCGGCTTTTCCTGTATCGGATACACAAACAAAGATTAATGAATCTTTTGTCGTTGATATAAAAAACTGCAAAGCATATAGGGCTATTCAAAAGGGTGGGTATAGTAATAACAAGAAAACACATGATGCTCTAAATAAATATGTAACAGAACATGGCAAAAAACAACATTTAATTATTGAAGAATATAGTATAAATAAACAAAATGAACCCGATAGTAATAAGTGGGTTACTACTATTTATTATCTGATAGAGTAATATTTTAAAGTTTTTTACGTTTCTATTTAGTTTTTATTCATAAATGTTCGTGTTGTAAGCCCGAGTGTTTATATTCGCCCTCTTTTTTTGTAGATGTATATTAAGGAATGAAGTTATCGGTAATCATAGTTAACTATAATGTTAAATACTTTTTGGAAGTTTGTATTCATTCTGTGCTAAAAGCAATGAAGGGAATTGACGGTGAAATTATAGTTATAGATAATAATTCGATAGACGATAGTTGTGCTTTTTTAACAGAAAAATTTCCGGAAATCATTTTAATTGCAAATAAAGATAATAAAGGGTTTTCAAAAGCAAATAATCAAGGTGTTGCAATTGCAAAAGGAGAATATATTCTTTTCCTTAATCCGGATACAGTAATGCCAGAAAACTTCTTTATTGAAACACTTGCCTATCTTGATATACATCCGGAAGCAGGTGCTTTAGGTCCCCGATTAATAGACGGGAAAGGGCAATTTGCTCCTGATTCAAAAAAGTCGTTTCCGTCTCTGTCTGTAGCAATATTTAAAACAACCGGAATTAATAAAATATTCAGTAAGTCTGCCTATTTCAACAAGTATTATGCAGTACATATTGGCGAAAGAGAAATTGCAGAGGTAGATGTATTGTCGGGGTGCTGCATGTTAGTAAGGAAATCGGTAATGAATATAGCTGGTGGGCCATTTGATGAACGTTATTTTATGTATTGCGAAGATGTAGATTTATCTTACAGAATACAAAAGGCAGGTTATAAAAATATCTATTTCCCTGAAGTTGACTTAATACATTATAAAGGCGAAAGAACCAGAAAAATGACACTTTCGTATGTTCGTGTTTTTAATGAGGCATTGATAACCTTTGTGAAAAAACATTATACCAAAAAACAGGCAAGTTTATTTATAGTATTTATAAAAATAGGAATAGTATTAAGAGCAATATTAGGTACAATAAAACGAGGGCTTAAAGTGATGCACATGCCTATTTTTGATGCTTTAATTTTACTGACCACACTTTGGGGTATTACGAATTTTTGGGTTGATGAAGTAAAGAATATGTTTCCGATTCCCAATACATCCATTTATGCCACTTTCCCTGTTTATATATTAATTTGGTTAGTTTCTTTATATCTTAACAATGCTTACGATACCCCGTATAGGGCATTAAAAGTAACTAGGGGTATGTTTTTTGGTACTATTGTTATATTGGCTTATTATGGGTTGTTACCACCGGAATTAAGGTATTCTAGAGCCATTATCATATTTTCGGGTATTGCGGGTATTGTTGCACTTTTGGCTTTGCATGAAATTTTATACCGTTTAGGCATTCTTAAGTTTATTCCTTACGATAAACTACCCCGAAAAGCAGTAATTGTAGCATCTGAAACCGACTACTTGCAAACAGCAGATATGTTGCAAAAAGTACACTATGCTCCCGAACTGTCGGGTAGAATAAGTGCTGATGATAGTAAATCTAATCATGCATTAGCATCGTTAAAGGAGATGAAACAATTTTTATTTACTGCAAATGTTAATGAGGTTATTTTTTGCCTTAAAGGGCTATCTTATATTCAAGTGTTTGAGCAAATGCAATTATGTGGCAGCGAATATGAATATAAGATACATTTGCCGGGTAGTCAAAGCTTTGTTGGCAGTAATTCCAGCAACACATCGGGCGATTTATATACAATAGACCGTAGTTACAATCTTTCTGATTTTGCACAAATGCGCAATAAACGAATTGTAGATATATCCTGTTCAATACTATTTTTAGTACTCTATCCGGTAATTGCTATAAATATAAGGAAACCGGGTACTTTTTTAGCTACTATTTTTAAAGTTATTTTTGGTAAAATGACATGGGTAGGATATTCGCCATTAAATACAAATAAATATTTACCTAAATTAAGACTAGGAGCAATAAACCCTTACAATATTTTAACCGATTATGAGCCGGTAGATGAAGTGAAAATGCAAATAAACATAGCTTATGCACAACACTATAACCCAATGACAGATATTACACTGTTACTTAAGAATTATAAATATTTGGGCGGATTGTAAATTTTTTTTTGAAATTTGGATAAACACCTTATTTTTGCACTCCATTAAAAAAAGTAAGCTTCCTTAGCTCAGTTGGTTAGAGCATCTGACTGTTAATCAGAGGGTCTCAGGTTCAAGTCCTGAAGGGAGCGCAGAAATAAAATCCCTTGAAATGCAATACAGACAAGCATTTCAGGGGATTTTTCTTTTA
>CAIWXG010000112.1 GCA_903916555.1 uncultured Bacteroidota bacterium | reverse complement strand
TCTATTGTTTCTTTATTACATGTTATGGTATGTATTCCTGTCATGGTGAGCCCTGTCATCCTGAGCTTGTCGAAGGACGAACCACGACAGGAATACATACCATAACAATTTTGTACACGCCCCACCATATCATAAATAACCGCACTGCACCCTGCCGCTCCTTCTATTGTTATTTTGCCTGTTGTGGGGTTGGGGTAAATGTTTACCTCTCTTGGTTCGTTACCGGCACCGTTTACCCCCAGCGGCCACACATGCACCACCACCGTATCTCTGGTTATTGTACCACATAAATCCATTACTACCTCGTAGCTTGTTGTTACCGGTGGTCTTACTTTTATGCGCCCCCCGCTGTCTATCGGCGTGGTGCCGCCAAGCACATACCAGTAGCAAGGCATCCCGTCCCCATTACTATCCACACCTATATAAGCATAATGCCCGCTGCCTATCCATACATCCGCCCCCCCGTATGCCACCGCATCACTCGCTATCACGCTCACATCATCTACAAGGTAATAACCCATACCTGCTGTACCCCTTATTTTCGATATGTGCCCAGTATCAAAAAATTCACCGATGGTAATAAATTTCTCGGTTCCATTAGCCGTAAAGCTGCCCTGTATTTGTGTCCAGTTCAGCGTATCACTGATAATTGCTGTTTCCAATATCTGTGGCGTGTACGCTGTTTGTGGCCAATAACAATGCACTGTTGTATCTATATACCCACCATCCAAATAAGCACCAATATTGTTAATTGAATAATAGGTTCCTAATCCTCTGTTTACATAAAAAGTAACACAATAACTCTGTCCTGCTACTAGAGTACGTTCCAGTCTGCCTTGTAGATAATCAAATGCAATAGTGCCCCCCCCCCCCTCCATCACTATAAAAACGACACCCTACCATCCCATTTCCACTTCTAGGATATTGATACCAATATGCTCCATCGGGAAAACTTTGACCAGAACTATGGGTAGCACAATTATTAATATATTCAGGAAGACATAGTTGGGTTGGATAGCTGCCACCGAAAGTCCAATTGGAATCTATGCCATTCCAACCAGTTGCTAAATAGGCTTGGTCATTAAATACTGGACAACCGGAATGTATTTCAAACCCCGGATTTCTCACTAAATTTATTTGCGCTTGTACATAAGTACAAGCGCAAATAAATAATAAAACATTGGTTATCAATAACTTTTTCATTGTATAACAAATTTTATGGTAAACATCATGCCATCACTATCTCTTAAATGCAGCAAATACACCTACAGGTAATTTACCCAAATGCAAAACTTTAGCGTTATTATTAAATTGCAGTGTTTGCGTTTTTAGTACCTGCCCGTAAGCATTTAGTATTTCTATTGTTACTGTTTTAGTATCTAATACACTTTGCAATAAAGTAAGGTTACCATCATTATGGTTAGGGTACAAACTGTATTGCTGTTTATTTTTATTAGTAATTGTGTTACTTACAGCAGTTTTATTGGCTCTTCTGGCTGCAATATCACACGATTTCCCTTCGCAACCCAAATCGTTAAATTGGTGTATATCATTATATACAATTGTCTGAACCATGATTCGCCTGATTTTCTTGAATAACAGGATGAAAAATACAACAAATATACATTTAAACGTTCATTTATAATACAAAATAACAAAAACTCATTATACAAAAAAACACGAGCATCAAGTTTATCAAGAAAATCAGGCGAAACATGGTTCAGACAAAAATCGCACAAAAAATACCCACCCTCAAACCCTTACCCAATAACAAAAAACACCCAAAACCACCCTTAAAAGGTGCAATTAAACTTTAAAACGCTACTCTAAAATAAAATACCTTACACCCATAAACCCAAATACCTAACAAAAAAAATAACTCACTATGAAACACAAACGGGCAATTTAGGAGCAGTTTTATTTTTACAAGTACCTCATTATCAATAAACTACGTAAAATAAACTGCCCAATTAAATTTTTAGTAATAAACGGGTTGTTTGTACAATCCTTTAATCCTTTTATTTACATTACATACATACAATCAGTCAAAAACAGCTTTCATCATTACTTGTGTAAAAATATCCCAAGAATATTTTTTCTTTTCAATAAGTATATTTTCTTGCAGGTTAGGTATAGCATTCGGCTGAAAGAATTTTAAAATTGCATCGGCAATGGATGTAGGATCGGGTTCTGCTAAAAAACCAACTTTACCGTCTGGTACTACCTCTGCCAAGCCGCCTACATTGGTAACAACCATAGGTTTCTCAAAATGAAATGCAATTTGGGTAATGCCACTCTGGGTAGCATGTTTATAGGGTTGTACAATTAAGTCTGCCGCACAGAAATAGTAACGCACCTCTGCATTGGGTATAAAATCGGTTTTCAATATAATAGTGTCAGCCAAATTATGTGTGTCAATCAGTTCTTTATTGCTTATCTCTAAATTTTTGTTGTAGTATTCGCCTGCTACTATTAAGTTTATTTCAGCTTTTTTTATCCGTTCATCTGCCATTGCTTGCAATAATAAATCAAGCCCCTTGTAATCGCGTATGAAGCCGAAGAATAGAATATATTTTTTGTTGCTGTCTAAATTTAAGTGTTTACAAGCTTCTTCTTTACTTACAGCCTCTTGGTAGCTATCGTAAATAGGATGTGGAGAATAGTATGCGGGTTTATTGGTAAATGTTTTTACCTCTTTAAGTACATCTCTGCTTAAAGTTATAAAGCCGTCAATAGGTTTTAAGAAATATTTGGTAAAAGGTACATCACCCGGTCTATGTTCATGGGGAATAATATTGTCTGCAATGCATACTATTTTGCTATGTTTGTTTTGTTTTATAAGCCTTAAAATAGTGCCGAAAGCGGGGCCCATAAAAGGCAACCAATATCTTACAATTACAAGGTCGTAGTTTTCTTTTTTTAGTTGATAACCTATCTTAAGCCAATTGAATGGATTTACCGAGTTGATGACAGGAAGTATGGTGATACCATCGGGTGCAGGGTCGGTAGTAAATTGTGTTTTACCCGGAAATAAAAAGGACGGGTATTGTAACGAAAAAGAATACATGGTAACTTTATGCCCTTGCATCATAAGTTCTGTTACTAATCGTTCGCTTGATGCGGCAATACCACCTCTAAGAGGGTGTGCCGGCCCGATAATTGCAATTTTCATAAAGAGTTATTTTTTAAATCAAGTTGAGCTTTATTATAATCAAGAGGTACACCAATATCGATAAAATAAGAGTTACTTACATACCCCTGAAAACAGTTTTCATGAACATATTTTTCAAGATAATCTTTTTCAAAAGAAAACTTTTCGGGTAAATTTTTTTTCAAGAATTCATTTTTATTAATAACATAAATACCCCCGTTTATAAGACCTGATTCTTTATATTGTTTTTCTTCAAATGATTGAATGGTATTGAAATTGTTCATTTTCACGATACCGTACCTATCAAAATCATACATTTTTTTTAGAGCCAAAGTTGTTTCTGCATTACCATTTATATGAAAATGATATAGTTCAGACAAGTCGATGCCAAAATAGGTATCGCCATTCAACACACATATATTATTTGTTACCGTTTTTTTTAGAGCCAATTGTATGCCGCCGCCTGTACCCAAAGGTTCTTTTTCTATTACATATTCTATTTGAAAGACCTTATTTTGAGTTTGTAACCATTCCAAAATAGATTCATGTTTATAACCAAGAGATAAGACTATTTTTTGGCAATTTTGGGTAACTAAGTAATCAAATAAATAAGCAAGAAATGGCTTGTTATTTACCGGTGCCATGCATTTGGGTATATCACCAATTACATTTTGTAATCGTGTACCTAAGCCACCGGCAAGAATAATACATTCCATTTTATTTATTAATTTTATTTATAACAATCTTTGCTCTTTAACCTAGTTTCTATATTGCAAAAGTAATTTAAGAAACAACAAAGAGTATTGAGAATGTAATTAAAAATAGAAACTAGTTAGTGCATAAAAAAACGAGGCAGTACTTGTTAAGGTAGCCTCGTTTTATAATTTATAGTAGTATTATTTTTGAATCGTCAATTTGCGAGTTGTTTTTATACCTTGCTCGTTTGTAAAAACCATAAAGTAAGTACCATTTGGCAAATAAGAAAGGTCTGTAACGTACTGAGAAACGTTTGATGATTCTTGGTGTAATATTCCTTGACCAAGAATATTATAGATGTCTAATTTCATATTTACAATTGTACCGTCCCAGTTCATAGTTACAATACCGGTTGTAGGGTTAGGATACATATTGAATTTTTGTGTGCTTATTTCATTTACTCCCATCAATGAAATATATATGATATTTGATATTTGCGAAGGGCAATTAGCACTATCTAAAATTGCATAATAATGACCTGTATCAATTGGGTGATAGGTTTGCCCTGTGGCACCTGGTATAATGCCATGCGGGCCATACCATGCATATAAACCGGCATTGTTGGCAACAAGTAAATCGCCAATTAAAGAAACAAGAGGTGCAACCGGTGTACTGTCTCTAATCATTAAAACAGAATCTGCAAAAACAGAATCATTATCTCTGCAACCGCGAGCGTTCGAAATAGCAATGAATTTTACAACTTGTCCGTTTAAAAAAGTAGTATCTAAAATAGAAGTATCAAATTTCACACGTACATTATTTATATACCACTCATAAGTAGGGCTTGCACCTAAATTGTAGTAAGAACCCTTAAAAATAACGGGGGAGTCAATGCAGCCGGGATTAGAGCCTCTTAACATAGCCACAGTAGCATAAGAATGTAAAACAGGTAATACAGTTACCCGAATACCATTAGAAAATACTGTAGGGTTAGTAACACAAGAATCGGTTGAAGAAAGAACACAATATAGGCTATCTCCATTTACTAAATAAGTAGTATAAAAAGAACTTGCCGTAGCCCCGGGATAAGCAACGTTATTAATATACCATTGATATGAGAAGCTAGTACCTAAGCCGCTTGCCGTTGCAATAAAAGAATCTAAACCACCACTACAAACAGTATCGTATCTTGTATATATAGAAATGAATTGAGTTGTAGAGTCATGTATGATATGAATAATATTAGAATAAACGGTATCGAAAGGAGCACAAGTAGAGTTAGAAACCATTAAGCACTTTATTGAATCTCCATTTGCAAAAAGCCCTGAAAAGAAGTTACTGTCGGCATCTACAATAGGAACGTTGTTTACATACCATTGATAAACGGGGGCAGTACCGCCATTTACAGGATACACTTCAAAAGTAATTAAGTGGCTGGTACATTCGGGGTTATTACCAAAAACGATGGAAACTAAAGCACGCGGAGGAATTGTATCGCTACGATAAACAGTTATTGAGTCGGAATAAACACTGTCAGGGAAACCAAAACTATTTGTAAAATAAAGAGTACAATAGATATAGTCTCCTGAAACGGGAGCGGTAGTAAAAAAAGTATCTAAAGTAACACCGGTATAAATGCCGTCTATAAACCATTTTAATGAATCGCTGGGAGCTGTTGCAGTGCGAGCATCAATAGTAGCCCAAAAGGTAAGTTGTGTACCCGGGCAAGTAGTATCTGTAAAACGAGGCATAGTATTTGTAACACCATCGCGAATTTGTGCTGTGCTTATAGTATTAAACCCGATACACACTAGAAACAAAAGGGTAAGTTTACGTATCATAAAATAAAAATTTCTGCTCTGTAAACCAGAGCTATTAATTGTTTTGTGTAAAAATAAATCATTAATTCTATATAGTAAAAGATTTTTTTTGAACTCTTTTAAAGAAAAATTCTTAATATTTTGAATAGCCCTTTATTTTTTTATATTAAATCATATCTTTGCCAACCAATTTTAAAATTTTACGAAAGATAATTTAATAAAAGCACATGCAATTAAAAGGTTTAATTAAGATTTTTACTGCCGTACTGATTTTGCTATCGCTCTATCAGCTCTCTATCACATTGATAGTTAAGAATGAAGAGAAGAAAATGCGGTTAAAGGCAAGTAGAGAAGCCAGTACTTTAAGTAACCAGGGAAACACTACAAATATAAATAAACTAACAGATAGCTTGTATCAGGCAATAACCGATAGTATGCAATCTGTGGAGATATTTAACGTTCCTATTCTTAAAAAATATACCTATCAGGCGGCAAAAGCCGAGGAATTAAGTTTGGGACTTGATTTGCAGGGTGGTATGAATGTTACCCTTGAAGTTAGTTTAGATGACTTGGTACGTTCAATGTCTAATAATAATAGAGATTTGGCATTAAACCGTGCTATTTTAGATGCAAATAAACAAAAAGCAAATAGTGAAGCCAGTTTTATCAGCTTATTCGTTGAAACGTTTACTAAAGAAAACCCGAATACTCCTTTAGCTACTCTTTTTACCAAACCATCGGAAACAGAGATAAAACGTACTTCAACAAATAATGAAGTAATGAAAAGGCTTAACGAAGAGGCTAAAGACGCAATTAAGCGTACCTATATGGTTTTGAAAACCCGTATAGACCAGTTTGGTGTTGCAAACCCTAGTACTAACTTAGACGAAAACAAAGGTATTATTACTGTAGAATTAGCAGGCGTACATAATCCGGAACGCGTAAGCAATTATTTACAAGCAACAGCTAAATTACAGTTTTTTGAAACTTATAAAATAGATGAAATTGGTAATGCACTTATGGATGCCGATAAATCCCTAAGCGCATTTTTATCAGGAATAAAAACCGATAGTAACTCAACAGATTCAGCAAAGAAATCGGAGCTTGCAATTTTAGATACTACTAAAAAAGCAGATTCAAAAGTTGATACAGGGAGCTTGTCTGGGATGATGGCAAATAAAAATGCTAAATCTAAGGATAGTAAAACAACAGAAGGTGGGCTAACTGCAGATTCTAATAAAGCTAAATTAGATAAAGTAGCAGAGGAACATCCTTTATTAATAGTTTTACAGCCACCACAATCACCATTAATACCACAAATAGGTAATATTCTTAAAAGAGATACTGCAAAATTAAATAGATATTTAAATTTAGAAGTTGTAAGAAATAAATTTCCTGCCAATATTCGTTTCTTTTATGGTGCAAAAGAGCAAAAAGGGGAGCAAAAAGTTGATCCTAATGCAAGAATTGCTTTATATGCTATAAAAATGCCTCCTACTGGTAGTGCAAGATTAGAAGGCGACCAAGTTAAATCTACAAGAGCAGATATAGACCCAATTACTGGTAAGCCATGTGTATATATGGATTTTAAAGATGTTGGTAGCCAAGTTTGGAAAGATATGACAGGTAAAAATGTAGGTGGATTTATTGCTGTAGTTTTAGATAACAGAGTTTATTCATGTCCTACAATTATTCAACAAATAGATGGGAACACACAAATATCTGGTGATTTTTCTCCTGAAGAAGCAGGTGATTTATCAAATATATTAAAGTCTGGTAAGTTACCGGCGCCGGCACATATTATTATGTCTCAGGTAGTTGGGCCAACACTAGGTGGCGAAAACATTAATAAAGGTATGATTTCATTGGTATTGGCATTTATTGTTATATTTGTATTAATGCTTGTTTATTATAATACAGGTGGTATGGTTGCTGATATTTCTTTGATATTAAACTTAGTATTCACAGTAGGTGTATTAGCGGCACTACATGCTACATTAACAATGGCAGGTATTGCGGGTTTAGTACTTACAGTAGGTATGGCGGTAGATACGAATGTAATTATTTTCGAACGTATTAAAGAAGAGCTATCATTAGGTAAAACGTATCAAAATGCTGTAATAGACGGATACAAACGTTCTTATGCCCCTGTTTTAGACGGACACGTAACCACATTACTTACAGCTATTATATTGTTTATTTTCGGATTAGGACCGGTAAAAGGATTTGCTACTACACAAATATTAGGTATTTTGTTATCTTTATTTTGTGGTATTTTAGTATCAAGGTTAATTACAGATATATATACAAAACGTGAAAGACACTTTCAATATTTTACAGGTTTATCAAAAAGCATATTTAAGAAAGCACATTTTAAATTTGTAGAAGCCCGTAAATATACTTATTGGGTTACTGCAATAGTAGTATTGTTAGGAATCAGTACCTATTTTACCGGTTTCAATAAGGGTGTTGAATTTAATGGTGGTCGTAGCTATACAGTACAGTTTGCAAGTCATACAAGTACTGAAGATGTACGAGTTAAGTTGCAAAAATATTTTGGCGAATATCCTGAAGTGAAGACAATAGGAAGTAATAACCGTTTAAATATTACTACCTCATACTTAAAAACAATACCCGGAAATGGTGTTGATTCAACAGTAGAGAAGAAACTATGGGAAGGGCTTACAAAAGAAAACTTGTTGCCAAATGTTACAACTTATGATGGTTTTAAAACACAATATTTACAAGAATCTAATACGGTATCGCCAACAATTTCTGACGATTTAAAGAGAGGTGCTGTTGAAGCTACAATTATATCATTGATTGCTATATTTTTGTATATATTATTGCGATTCCGCAAATGGCAATATTCACTTGGTACCATTTTATCTTTAATACACGATGTGTGTGTTACCTTGGCAGTATTTTCTTATTTCCGTCATATCGTACCATTTGCATTAGAAATAGACCAGCACTTTATTGCGGCAATGCTAACTGTAATAGGGTTTTCGATGAATGATACTGTAATTGTATTTGACCGTATTAGGGAGTATTTCAGAAAATCGCCTAATGAAGATAAAACATCAGTTATAAATAGA
Source organism: uncultured Bacteroidota bacterium (assembly GCA_903916555.1). GTDB lineage: Bacteria > Bacteroidota > Bacteroidia > Chitinophagales > Chitinophagaceae > CAIYTT01. The sequence continues at coordinate 3,418 of CAIWXG010000112.1, read as the reverse complement.
GCAATTAATGATACATTAAGCAGAACCATAATGACATCATTAACTGTATTTATTACACTTCTTATATTATTTTTTGTAGGCGGTGAAGCTACCAAAGGTTTTGCGTTTGCAATGCTAATAGGTGTATTTACAGGTACATATTCATCTATTTTTGTTGCTGCACCAGTACTTGTTGATATGGATAAAGGTGGTTCATTAAAAGCAGAAGTAGATAGAGATGCAAGAATTGAGGAATTGAAGAAACTAGCATAATTTTTTGAAATGTTATAATCTAAAATCCCATTCATCTAAGAGTGGGATTTTATATTATAAAAATATTTTATTTTTCTTGTTCTAATGCATATTATTTTATTAATATTAAATTAAAAACTACTATTTTTAAATTGTTAACTAATTAGAATGACAAATAATTTTTGTATTTTTGAACTTTAAATGCTTTTTTGTGTTTAGATGTATTTATTGATAGTTTAATAGGCTGTTGTATGAAATAATTTTATATTCATGTGATAGACAATGGCGAAGCCGTATAAAATATGTTTAATTAAATTTTTTTTAATGCCTTGGTATGTAATATATACAAAAAGTAATAGCGAGAGAAAAGTTGCAAAATATTTACAGGATAAAGGAATTGAGGTTTATTGCCCATTAATTGAAACAGTAAAACAATGGAGTGATAGAGAAAAAAAAGTTTCATTACCATTATTTCGGTCGTATTTGTTTGTTTATTTAAATGACTATAAACAAGAAAATATTATAGTACTGAATACTCAGGGTGTGGTACGTTTTTTATGGTGGTTAGGAAAACCCGGATTAGTACAAGACAATGAAATAGTACAAATTAAAAAATTTTTAAATGAAAATAAAAATAATGAAATTTTTTTAGAAAATGATATTAAACCAGGTGATTCAATAAATATTATTAATGGTTTTTTTAATGGACATACCGGAAAAGTACTTTCAAAAAGAGGAAAAAGATTTGTCTTAGAATTAAATTCATTAGCGTGTAGATTAATTGCAATAGTACCGAGTAAGGATTTAGAGTGTAAAAGCAATAGTTTTTGTTTCATTCAATAAAAATAATATATTAAACATTATTTATAAATGGAGGACAATAGTAATTTATTTTTTGAGGCTAATATTAGTAACGAAAAAAAATCCAATAATGTTGAATGGAAATCAATCTTTGGATTTTTGAAATCTAAATGGTATTTATTATTATTAAGTACAGTTTTCTGTTTTTTTGCTGCAAAATTATATTTAAAATATTTGACACCCATATATAGAATTAAAGCAAAAGTTTTAATTAAAGATGTAGGGAATGGAAAAGATGGTGGTAATATGGATGCTTTAAAAGATATAGGTTTAATAACAACTAAAAGTAGTATTGATAATGAGTTAGAAATATTGAAAAGTGTAACTTTAATGGATGAATTAGTAAAAGCAATGAACCTAAATATTAGGTATTATTTAAAGACAAAATTTAAGCCTACAGAAATTTATAATGAACAATGTCCATTTAAAGTAATATTTCCAAATTTCAATAACGACTCAATATTAAACCCTGTCTCCTATAACATTCGAATTGCTGATAATAATGGATATGAAATAAAAATAGGAAGCAAGGATAAAAAAATTATTGGTAAATGGGGAGAGGGTATTGTTTTGCCAATTGGGAAGGCAATATTTTACAGAAATTTTGAAGTTAAGATGTTAAAAGAACAAGATTATATACTTAGCGTAACTAATTTCCAAGATGCTGTTGATAGATATATGCAAGTTTTTGAACCAACATTTACCAATAAGCAAGCTAGTGCTATTACATTTTCTTTAAAAGAAACTATTCCACAAAAAGGTGTAGATATTTTGAATAAAATTATTAATATATATATTCAAGATAATATAGATGATAAAAATGAAATTGCAGATAGTACAATGGCCTTTATTTCAGAAAGATTAGCGAGTTTAGGAAATGATTTATCTTCTTTAGAAAATGATATTGAAAAATATAAAATAGATAATAAAATAATAGATGTAGAAGAGCAAGGGAGAGCATTGGTTGGTGAAAATTCTGAAATAAATAAAGACTTAAGTACAAAAGAAGTTCAGATTTATATTGTAAAATCGATTATTGCTTTTATGAATGAGCATAATACTTCAATTGTCCCTTCAACTTTATTGCAGGAAAACGTAATCTATACAAAATTAATTGAAAGGTATAATGAACTTCAAGCTACGAAAATTAGGTTATTAATGAGCCAAACGAGCAGTAGCCCAATAATACAGGATGCAGATAGGCAAATAAAAAGTCTAAAAGATGAAATTATTACATCATTACTATCTATTGAATCGGAAATGCAGATGGAAATAAATAATATAAAAAAGGACTTAGGTCTTGTTTATGGTGAAATAAGTAAAGTACCATCAAAACAAAGAATTTTTCTTGAATATACGCGTCAACAAAATATATTACAAGAATTGTATCTATTTTTATTAAAGACCAAAGAACAGTCTGCAATTACAAAGTCATCAAATATTGCAAATATTAAAATTATTGATAGTGCAAGATGTGAAAGATCTCCTGTCTCTCCAAATAATAAAATATTTATATACGGTTCTATTTTTGTAGGGTTAATTATTCCTTTAGCTTGGTTTTACATAAGAGGAATGCTAAATACTACAGTACAAAGTAAATATGATATTGCTAATAATACTTCAGTACCTGTAATTGGTGAAATTGGACATAATATTGATAATTCGTCAGTTGTAATACAAGTTGGTTCAAAAAGTTTATTGGCAGAACAATTTAGATCGCTACGAACAAATATTCAATTTTTTCTGAATATGGAACAGGAAAAAGTAATAATGCTAACTTCTAGTATGAGTGAAGAGGGTAAATCTTTTATATCAACAAATTTAGGATGTAGTTTAGCTATTTCAGGTAAAAAAGTAATTATATTGGAATTAGATTTGAGAAAGCCAAAAATTTCTAAATCGCTTGGTTTGGATAATAGTATTGGATTCTCTAATTATGTAATTGGACAAGCAGAATTATCTCAAATTATTCAACCTTCAGGTGTTTTAGACAGTTTATTTATTATTCCATCAGGACCGGTGCCACCTAATCCGGCAGAATTAATTTTATTAAGTAAAACAGCAGAACTTTTTAAAATTTTGAGAACAATGTTTGATTACATTATTATTGATACCCCACCAATAGGTTTTGTAACAGATGCTCAATTAGCAAATAAGTACGCAGATTTAGCATTGTATGTAGTAAGAAATATGTTTACAGAAAAAGAACAATTGAAAATTGTTGATAATTTATATACTGAGAAAAAAATAAATAAAATAGGAATAGTAATAAATGATATAAAAATGGATAATGGCAGTTCTTATGGGTATGCATACGGATACGGAT
>CAIWXG010000111.1 GCA_903916555.1 uncultured Bacteroidota bacterium | reverse complement strand
GGGCTTCAGACCCTGCCAAGCTATTTCAAATTGTCGGGTGTTCTTCATCCCTTACCCATTTCGGTTTTTATTTCAAATCACTATCCTTCTACAGATAGGTAGTTCCAAATGGGATGCAAATTTAGAAAAAAAAATTAAGATTACATCAATTTATTTCGTTTAATTAAAAATGTATGTAAAACTTCCTCTACAGGGCTTTTAAGGTCAACATTAATAGTATCAATTTGATATTGATGACATTTATTCTTAACTAATTCTCTAAACTCTTCAATACGCTTTATATATTGTTCTTTTACTTGCTGTGGTTGTAATTTAATCCGCTCTCCAGTTTCCATATCTACAAATTCATAAGGCCGGTTCTCAAATTCAAATTGCAATTCCATAGCACCATCTACTACATGAAATAAAATTACTTCATGTTTATTATAACGCAAATGCTGCAATGCAGAAAATAACTCATCAATACGTTCCGTATCATCCATCATATCACTAAAAACAATCACTAACGAACGTTTGTGCATCTTCTCGGCAATAAGGTGTAATGCACTTGCTGTATTTGTTGATATATTCTGTGTTGAGCTATTTATTGTTTTTGCCAGTTCGTTGGTAAGCATTCTATAATGGCTGTGTGCAGACCTACAGTCAGTAAAATAATTAATTTCCTTGTCGAATAAACATAAAGAAGATGCATCTAACTGTCTTTTTAACAATTGTAACAATGCAGCTGCTGCAACACAAGAAAACTGCAACTTACTTATTTTATTATTGTCTTGTGGATACTGCATTGAAGATGAGGTATCTATTGCAATACAACATCTAAGGTTTGTTTCTTCTTCAAATCGTTTAATAAATAATTTATCAGTACGCCCAAATACCCGCCAGTCTATATGCCGTAGCGGGTCGCCTTGATTGTAGAGCCTATGTTCTGCAAATTCAACCGAAAAGCCATGAAAAGGACTCTTATGCAAGCCAATAATAAAGCCTTCAACCACTTGCCTGGCAAGCAATTCCAGATTGTCGGACAGTGGTTGTTGAAGTATCATAAAAAATTACTTTAAAAATACTAATTAGATAATCAGCATAGCATCGCCATAGCTAAAGAAACGGTATTTTTCTTTAATTGCTGTTTCATAAGCTTTTATCATCAAGTCAAATCCTGAAAATGCGCAAGCCATTATCATTAAGCTTGTTTTTGGCAAATGAAAATTAGTAATTAAAGAATCTGCTATCGAAAACTGATGTGGTGGATGAATAAATAAATTTGTCCATCCTTCTTCGGGTTTCAACATACCTTGTGCAGTAACAGAACTTTCTAAAGCACGCAATGTAGTAGTACCAATAGAACAAATATGACGCTTTTCTGTTTTTGCCTTGTTTACAAGATTAGCAGCATACTCATCTACTTTAAAATACTCTGCATCCATTTTGTGTTTAGAAAGGTCTTCAACCTCTATTGGTCTAAATGTGCCAAGACCAGTATGTAAGGTAACCTCAGCAAATTTCACACCTATTATTTCCAGTCTTTTTATCAATTCTTTGCTAAAGTGCATACCGGCAGTTGGGGCTGCTACAGCGCCCTCGTATTTTGCATATACGGTTTGATAACGCTCTTTATCTTCTTCTTCAGGCTTACGTTTAATGTATTTTGGCAATGGTGTTTCACCTAATAAATCAAGCATTTTTCTAAATTCGGCTTCACCCCCATCAAAAAGAAACCGAATTGTTCTGCCTCTCGAAGTAGTATTATCTATTACTTCGGCAACTAATTCATCATTATCACCAAAGTATAATTTATTTCCTACTCTTATTTTTCGTGCAGGGTCAACAATCACATCCCACAAATGATTTGGTTTATTTAATTCGCGTAGTAAAAAAACCTCTATTTTAGCACCGGTTTTTTCTTTTCTACCATATAAACGGGCAGGAAAAACCTTTGTATTATTGACAATCATCACGTCTTTATCATTAAAAAAGCCAAGAATGTCTTTAAATACTTTATGTTCTATTAAGCCGGTATCGCGATGTATAACCATTAAACGGCTCTCTTCACGTTTTTTTGTTGGGTGTTGTGCTATTAAATTGAGAGGTAAGTCGAACTTGAATTGAGACAACTTCATATTTGGAAGAAATGTTTATTAAAAGTATGCGAAGGTACGATAAATATTGTATTAAGAAATGGATATTTTTAATTTAAGAAAATTTTAGTACCCAAAATACATTTAATGCATACAAAATTCAAACAGCAAAACCCTTATTTATTTGTATAAGTCTAAACTAATATTTTTTATATTTAAACTTAAATTAGATTGGTTGTTCCATACCATTAATCTTATTTTATCGCCATCTTTAAGAAATTTAGGCACTTTAGTAAAAAAATAAACAGTTGACCATGTATTTGTTTTAAAATAAGTAAGTGTTACATTTTCATTTTCTGCTCCATTTGCCGACACGCCTATTTTATTTTCAATTTGGCAACGTTTCCAAAAATCTGGTGATAACTCAAGCATTAAATAATGCTTATAATAAGAGTAAGATGGGTCTGGATACCTGAAATCGCCACTACATTTAAACCAATGAGCATCTTTAAATTTATTTTTATCATATACTATTTCTATAGCTTGTAAGCTATCTTGGTTAGTAAGATTATACATATACTTGTTAATATACATTGTATCTTTTACATAATTTGCATCAATAGAGTCTGTAAAATCCTTAAAACCTAAGGTAGCTATTTTTGAAAGCTTTAAACTATCCGGTTGTCTTTCTGCAAGGTCTCTTGTTACTAAATCATTATATCTTACAGTCTGCCGAAAAAGCATTTTGTAATTATAAGCCATATTCGATTCTTCACTAAATAAAATTCCTTTTGCTTGCTGCATACAATAATTTAAATTCAATACAGTCAAAAATAAAATGATTGCTACAAAAGAAACTTTGAAGAATAACTTACCATTAGAAACACTATTAATAAATGCAGCTAATGATATTGCTAACAGTGGATATAAATGTATCATAGGCCGGGAACCAATGCCATTTATGTAATTATAACAATACCAAGAATAGATAATATAAACATAAATAGGCAGAATAATAAAAATACATAAGGTCCACATCCGTATATGTTTAGTTAAAAATATCCCCAAAACCGCAAATATCATTACAGGTGAATAAGGAAACCAACCATTACAAAAATAAAATAAGCCTTCTTTAATTTTAGGATGCCACCAATCGAAAGATTGATTACCATAACTATAGTATAGAAATTTACCAGACAATGTTTTCCAATATACCAATTGTGGTAAAGCAACTAAAAAGACACATACACAAAAACAAATAATATTAAATAAATTATTTTTCAGAAGTACAATCTTGTTTTTAATTGTTTCTTTATTATAGATATAATATAAAATAGGTATCAAAAGACAAATAATATCTGTTGGTCGGGTTATAATTATTAATCCGGAAGTAAAACCGGCAGCAATAAAATAGGTAAGCTTTGCATTATTATGAATTTTAATAGTTAGATAAATAAGCAAAGAGTATAAAAAAAACAGCGGAACATGAGACATACCTGCCTGATATAAAGTAAACCAAAATAAATTAGTACACATATAAACAGTTAGTGTACTCATTAGGGCAATTGGCTTGCTAAAATAATTCAACAATATATTATAAATCAATATTAACCCTAAAAGAACATAAATGATGTTTCCTATTTTTATTAAAAAAAAATAGGTATTTGAAAAACCATTTGCCCCCATACCCAAAACCTTTTCGAAAGCATGTGCAATTAAAAAAAAGGGCAATTCTGTTAGTGCTACTCCATACGTATATTGATTGACAGCAAAACCTAACGGACTTTTCTTTTGTTCAATATCTTTTGCATAACTTATTATTTGTTCGGGTATGTTTTTATCGGTTGGTAATTTTTGAATTGAGTTTAAGTTATTGTATATAAATGTTGATGGTAAATACATATAATAACCTAATGAATCGCCATGTAAACCAATTGACTGCTTATTATATATAAATAAAAAAATGCAGGAAATTAACAAACATATACTTATTAGTAACTTACTAAGAATATTTGTTTTAAAAAACCTAACCATAAAAAAGAATATTAAATATTACATTAAAATAAAACCACAATTTAATACAAATAATTTACTTCTACTTTTCCATTTTTTTTGTGCTACTTACAGAAACAAATACATAAGCTAAAAAGAATAGCATTTTAAACAATTGTATTTAAACGTACTTTTACTCAAAAGTCTTTATTAAATATAAAAAACTAATAAACATAATTTATGCAAAATAACAGCATTATAGAAATTGCCAATAAATGGTTTGAAGCATTTAATACTCATAACTTAGAGCAATTATTACATTTATACACTGATAATGCTATACATTACAGTCCTAAACTAAAAATAAGACAACCTGAAACAAATGGTTTAATTACCGGTAAAGCTGAATTACGACAATGGTGGGCAGATTCTTTTAATCGTTTACCGAGTTTAAAATATATTCCTCTATCATTTATTGCCGACAACAACAATATATTTATGGAATACAAGCGTATTGTAGATGGGGAACCGGAACTAATGGTTGGTGAAGTATTAGAAATAAAAGATGGATTAATCATTAAATCTAGAGTTTATCATGGTTAATATATAAATAAAAATACCCCTAAAATAGTAGGGGTATTTTTATTTATATTTAAATATTTGATTAGTTCTTTTTAATTAAATTTGGATGCGGTGGTGGTGGATTAACATTGTCTTGCGGCCCCAATTCATCAACGTTGGCGGAGTGGTAGTTTACGATGCTTACATCACCATCTTTACCATATTGGAAGATAAATCGATCTCGGCTAATGTTGTTTTTTTCTGTCATATACTCAATTACAGTATTTACATGCTCCCAACTGCGTTCTTCGTCTTCCTTGTTACCGTTGCCTGCCCCTACTACAACTACTTTGCAATTAGGATAAGCCTTCATTTGCGATGCTAATGTTGCTAATTGTTTTTCTTGTGTTTCATTTATTTTGCTGCCTTTAAAAAGTAAAGTGCCATCTGTAATGCCTCCACATTTTTCATGTGGTCCATTTCCATGCTCACCACCGCAACCATCAGGGCATGGGCAATGCCCTACCCCATCAGCATCTACAGGTTGGCATTCTGTAGGTGTTATCAATTGCTTGTCTTTATAGTCCGGTACGCCATCACCATCTGTATCTAATGGGCAACCATGTATATCCACGGGAACTTCTTTGGGTGTTTTAGGACATTTATCAAATTGGTCTGTTACGCCATCACCATCTTCGTCAGGCAAAACAGGATTGGGTAATATCATGTGGCGAGGGTAAGACAATTCCTGATAAATATGGTCAAGAGGATTTATCCAATATAATGGTTCAACTGATTTCTTTTTATTCTTGATATTAAAATTAACACCTAAAGAAAAATAATTCAAAGCATCATGAAGGCGATTTGCAGATGGAAAGTCTCCTAATGGTGTGCCAAATCTAGAACCATCAATATAAGCATCTGATGTAAAGGTATAACGCTCTTCTAATTGAATATTGATACTTTTATTTATTCTATATTGAACACCCACACCTAAACTTGGTGCAAAATCAAGCGTTTTATTATCTAATATATGTGCTGTATTGGCTTGTACGGCAGCAGTTTCATAAGTATTATCCATTTTACTTTGCAAAGCCTTTCTTATTTTTTTTGTACCAATGGTGGGGTCTGTTACAATATTTGTAGTAAAGCCATAAGTATTATAATTGCCATCTAAAGCATTTATTCTGGTTTTATATCCTAATGCACCAATACCACCATACACGAAGAAAGAAACTTGATTACGCTCTCTGTTAAAACTTATATTATGAGAGCTAAACATCATATCCAGATTTAACTGGGATGTTTCCGTTCTTGTTGCTCTATAAATACTAGTTGCATTATTGGTAGATGTAGCCAAATAAGCCGGCACATAACCAAAAGTTGTGTAAGGTGCTTCAAAATAACTGGTAGGCTGATTATCCAAGTTTTTCCCTACGCCATAAATATATTGTAACCTTGTAGAAAACATATATCCCCATGATTTACGAACCTGAACATGTAAACCGCCCCCACCTTTTTGCCATAACATTAAAGAAGGTACATTGCCAATTACATTATATAATCCTAAACCAAAGCCAGCTTCCCACATATTTCTTGGCTTAGCAGGAAAAGCACTCTGATGATTTAAATACTTTTTCTGTTGTTTCATCCTTTGTTTAGGTATATAAGATGTATCTAATACATCGTAATTCTTGCCCCTGTATGTCATATCTCTATTAGACCATTGCAAACCGGATTTAGATTTTGTTGTGTCTCTTCCTTGGCTTTCTTGGGCAGTAGCTGCGTTTGCAAAAAAAGCTATAAGTAAAAAAAATAACAAGAAATTCTTGTTGGGCATAATATGCAAATTACATTTAAAACAGAAATGAAAAATATTATATAGATTGGGCAAAGGTAGTTATGAAAATCACAATAAAAAAACCATATAATTACTATTAACCTTAATTTTGGCTTTTTATTGTGTGTTAACTTTCCAGTTCTTTAAAAAGTTGACAATAATAATCTAATTTCGTTTTTGCGTTCTAAAAGAACATTTTTTGCCTTATGGAACTTGTCAATAAAATCATAGGAACAGAATTATCTATATTTGAAAAGAAATTTTCAGAAAGTGTTAAGAGTACAAATCATCTCCTGGATAGGATAATGCGTTTCATTATCAGACGCAAAGGGAAACAAATGCGACCTTCATTTGTATTGTTATCTGCTATAATTGCCGGTGGCATAAACGATTCGTCATACAGAGTTGCCTCATTAATAGAATTATTACATACAGCAACTTTGGTACACGATGATGTGGTAGATAATTCTATAATTAGAAGAAACTTCTTTTCTATAAATGCCCTCTGGAAAAATAAAATTGCTGTATTAGTGGGTGATTACCTGCTGTCTAAAGGTTTATTATTATCTATTGACAATGGTGATTTCAGAATTTTACAAATAACATCAAGAGCTGTAAAAGAAATGAGTGAAGGTGAATTATTACAAATGGAAAAAGCAAGAAAATTAGATATTGACGAAGATGTATATTTTGAAATAATTCGTGCCAAAACAGCCTCATTACTTTCCGCTGCTTGTGCTGCCGGAGCTTGGTCTGCTACACAGGACGATACCGTTGCAGAACATTTTAGACTATTTGGGGAAAAAGTGGGCATTGCTTTTCAAATTAAAGATGATTTATTTGATTATGGTCAAGATAATATTGGTAAACCAACCGGTATTGATATTAAAGAAAAGAAAATGACTCTACCTCTCATTTACACACTTATACATGCCGATATTGCAATAAAAAGAAAAATAATATACATAGTAAAAAACCAAAGTACAGATAGAGCAAAAGTTAATGAAGTTATTAACTATGTTCAAAAATCAGGGGGAATTGAATATACAAGAAAAAAAATGGAGCAATATAAAGAAGAAGCGATTGCATTGTTGCATCAATACCCCGACACACCTGCCAGGAAAGGTATGGAAGAGCTAGTTAATTATGTAATTGACAGAAAATATTAAACTAAATTTACTAAATATTTAATATGCAAAAAGGGCTATCTATCAGACAGCCCATTTGCAAATAATAATAATAAAATAAATTACAATATTGTCCAAGTTTTATCTCCTGAAAGAATTTTATCTAATGAAGGCTTGCCTTTACGAGCTGTCAATTCTTTAATTTGATTTTCAATTGCTTCTTCGCAAGTAGAACGTTCTTCTTGATAAAAAACACCGAACGGACGTGGGAAAGACTCTCCTTTAAATTCATTATCAGCAAAACGAGTTAATATGCTCGCTTTTGTTTTATCTCTCTCGTCATGTATCCATAAATCGTTTAAAGACACACTTGTTTCATTAAGGTTTACAATAATTGGCTGTAAGCCATCAAATTTTATTCCTTTTTCTTCTGTAGTACCAAACACTAATGGTTTACCTTGTTCTACAAATATTGCTTGCTCTTTTTTCGTTTCTTTTTCAGAAAAAGCAAAGTAAGTACCGTCATTAAAAACCGGGCAATTTTGATATATTTCTACAAATGAAGTTCCTTTATGTTCATTTGCACGTTTCAAAACCATTTGCATATGTTTTGGGTCTCTATCTAAAGAACGCGAAACAAAAGTGCTTTTTGCACCCAATGCTAATTCTGCCGGATTAAATGGTTCCTCAACAGAACCATAAGGTGTTGATTTAGCAACTTTGCCTTTTTCTGATGTGGGTGAATACTGCCCTTTCGTTAAACCATAAATTTGATTATTGAAAACCAAATAATTCAAATCAAAGTTTTTACGCATTAAATGAATAAAATGGTTACCACCGATAGAGAATGCATCACCATCGCCCGATACCACCCAAACACTAAGGTGCGGATTAAGTGTTTTCACACCCGATGCAATAGCTGCAGCTCTACCATGTATGCTATGCATACCATAAGTATCCATATAATAAGTAAATCTGGCAGCACATCCTATTCCTGAAATAAATACTATATCTTCTTTAGGAACCCCGAAATCAGGGAACACCGTTTGAACTTGTTTTAAGATGGAATAATCGCCACAACCGGGACACCATTTTACTTCCTGATTAGAAGCAAAATCTTTTGCGGTTAGTTTTGGCATAACATCCATTTCTGTAGTTGTTGACATTATAAAAATTATTTTAGTAATTCAAGAATTTTATTTTTCAATTCAGATGTTGTAAATGGTTGACCCTGTACTTTGTTATATGGAATTGCATCTACTAAATATTTAGCACGTACTAATTTAAGTAATTGTCCGCAATTCATTTCAGGAACTAATACTTGGGTATAATTTTTCAAGATTTCTCCTAGATTTTTTGGGAAAGGATTTAAATAACGTAAATGCAAATGCGCTACATCATATCCCTCTTTAAACAATTCGTGAACTACTGTTTTAATTGCTCCATCTGTAGAACCCCAACCTAAAACTAATAAATTACCTTTATCGTTACCACATTCTACTTTTGCAAGCGGTATATAATCAGCAATTCTTTGGATTTTAGCTTCACGTATTTCGGTCATAATACCATGATTTTTGGCATCATAAGACACATTACCAGTATCAGCGTGTTTTTCAAGCCCACCAATACGATGCATTAAACCCTTAGTACCTGGTTTTACCCAAGGACGTACAAGTTTTTCATCGCGTTTATAAGCCAAAAATGTGCCATCAGGTCCGTTAGCTTCAGTAACAAATTTTACATTTATTTTTGGCAATTGGTCTGCAGTAGGGAAACGCCAAGGTTCTGAACCATTTGCAATATAACCATCTGTAAGTACAATTACAGGGGTCATGTGTTCAATTGCAATTCTACTGCCTTCAATAATTGTATTAAAACAATCTGCGGGCGAAGAAGCCGCAATTACAGGTATCGGGCCTTCGCCATGCCTGCCGTACATTGCTTGCAATAAGTCTGACTGTTCTGTTTTTGTAGGTAAACCAGTGGATGGGCCACCACGTTGAATATTTACAATCAGTAATGGTATTTCTAATATTGTAGCTAATCCTATTGCTTCAGTTTTTAAAGACATACCAGGGCCTGAAGTAGTAGTAACTCCAAAGCCACCTGCATAAGAAGCTCCAATTGCAGAACAAATAGCTGCAATTTCATCTTCTGCCTGGAATGTTTTTACATTGCTTGTTTTATATTTAGATAGCTCATGCAACACATCTGAAGCCGGAGTAATAGGATAAGAACCTAAAAATAGTGGTAATCCAGATATTTCGGATGCAGCAATCAAACCAAGAGCAGTAGCATGGTTACCTGTAATATTTCTATAAGTACCCTTAGGTAATTTTGCAGGAGATACCTTAAAGCGAGATGCAAATATTTCTGTATGGTCTCCAAAGTTCCATCCGGCTTTTAATGTTTTGATATTTGCATCGGCAATGTCTTGCTTTTTAGCAAATTTTTCATTTATAAAAGTAATAGTATATTCCATTGGCTCATCAAACATCCAGAATAATAAACCTAAAACAAACATGTTTTTAGATCTTTCTATTTCTTTCATACCCAAACCTGTACCTGCCAAACATTCTTTAGTAAGTTTTGTTACATCTATTTTATGTACAATATAGTCATTCAAAGAACCATCTTCTAATGGGTTGATACCGTCTGGATAACCAGCCAAGCTTAGATTTTTCTTGTCGAAACCGGCAATATTTGTAATAATGATTCCACCTTTTTTCAATCTGGGTAAGTCCACTTTTAATGCAGCAGAATTCATTGCAACTAAAACATCAAATTCATCGCCCGGAGTAAAGATTTCTTTACTTCCAAAATGTACCTGAAAGCCGGAAACGCCGGAAGTAGTACCTATTGGGGCACGTATTTCAGCGGGGAAATCGGGGAAAGTGCTTAAATCATTACCTACAAATGCAGCAGTATCGGTAAATTGATTACCTGTTAACTGCATACCATCACCTGAATCACCTGAAAATCTAATTACTATACTTTCAGCTTCAATAATAGGTGTATGGTTAACAACATTATTTTCTATTATTTCCATTTTTTGTTTCTAAGTTAAAATTAAGGGTGCAATGTTTCTTTTTTAGCAGTAAGATCTTCTTTTGATTCTACGTTTTCTTCATCAGGAAGACAACAATCAACAGGACATACGGATGCACATTGTGGTTCTTCATGAAAACCTACACATTCAGTACATTTATCTGTTACGATATAATATATATCGTTTGATACTGCTTCAATACCGGCATCAGCATCGGTTGAGAAGCCACTTTTGCCAACAAACGTGCCTGATAAGGATGTTTTATATGAAAAACGCCACTCATCACCGCCAGCAAATATGGCTCCATTTGGACATTCAGGCTCACATGCGCCACAATTGATACAATCTTCTGTAATTTTAATTGCCATTGTTTAAAAATTTTGGTTAAAAGTATAAAAATTGATTAAAATAGAGAAATCTTCTAGATTAAATAAGCGCATATCGGTTGATTTGGTAATGCTATTGAGCATCGCTGTCACGGAGGGAAT
>CAIWXG010000110.1 GCA_903916555.1 uncultured Bacteroidota bacterium | reverse complement strand
TTGCTAAAAGCAGGTATTACAAAAGATATTACATTTCATTGTTTCCGACATACTTATGCTACTTTGCAATTAAGCAAGGGAACTGAAATTTATACAGTCTCTAAAATGTTAGGACATAAAAATTTAAAGACAACACAAATTTATGCGAAGGTTATGGATAATTTAAAAATTGATGCATCAAATAAAATTGTATTAGATTTTAAATAGTATATAGCTAAAATTGTATATTATTTTCTAAAGTTCTTATCTTGTTTTTAAGGTAATTAATACGAATAATTTGTTGTGTAATTTGTTGTTCACGCTCTTTGGGAGTACGCAAAAAGTGAAACTTTTTAATTCGCTCTAAACGGTCTTTAGCTGCAAATAATTCTGCTTTTGTTTTTTCTAAGTTTGTCGAAATTGCATCTGTATTTTCATTGGCATTTGTGGAGTTTTCATTATATGTTTTTGAAAACATAGTTGGAACTTCACTATTAGAATTTCTATTATTACTATTTTGGTTTGTTGAATAACTATTTTCTTTTGATGTAATAAATACAGTTCCAAATGCACCAATGCCAACAAGACTATTGTCAATTTTTAAGTATATTTTTTTGAAAAATAAATTATCCTCTACTCTAAATAATACTTTGTTTACTCCATAATCAACAAATAAGGATGCAAGCCCCTTTACAAGATTGTTGGACGAACTATTATAAATATCAGTATTTATTTTTTCTTTTGTAATTTCTATACATTGTTCATTTGTTGGTTTTGTAGCTATTGCACCAAAAGCAATTAGAATAATTACTATTAAAAATATATTAGATTTCTTCATTGTAGAATCAATTTTGAAAATTTATTTGAATTTTATGCAAGTTCCTATATGCCCGTCATCATCAATGATAATTGCGTCAAAATCATCAATTTTGCCTTTTTTTTGCTTCCGTTGTGCATTTCTGATAATTATTTGTGCCTGTTCAATAATAGAACGTATAGTAGCAGTTCCTGAAACTGCATTCATAATACTTACTGCGTCTTGGTCAGATACTTTGCCAATAACAGTATATGATGCATCAGGCTCATTTAAAATAAAAATAGGAATACCTTCAATTTTTCTTACCGTTGCTTTAGTAGTTTGTGCAATCGTTGCAAAAGAAAAAAATAGGAACATTACGAATAAAAAAGTAGTTTTTTTCATGTTGTGTTTTATTTTGAGTTAAATTCTATTTATTTGAATTTTATGCAAATAGCATGGTTCATTTGAATGTTGTCGAAAATTACCCCATCACATTCAGGATAATTTTTTTTTGCCCTACGAATAATAATATTTATTTTCTCTCTCGGATATGAATTTAAGGCAAACAAACCAAATATATGATGAAACATTAAACCTTTTTTTTCAACCGAACCTAATTCGTCATAGTCATCCGAAGGTCTGCAATTATTAAATATATATATACCTTGATACTTATTTACTTCAGCATGTTTTTTTATGTTTTTTTCACCGGCAACAACTTTTACCGGATTAACAGACAATGCAACTATAATAGTAATACAGGAAATAATAAACCAATTGTTTCTTTTCATAAATATTGTTTTTTTTCGTGCAAATATATATATTTTTACACTGCCAACC